>JAIWOA010000125.1 GCA_020217115.1 Calditerrivibrio sp.
GAGAGAGATATACAAAACTTATTGATAATGAGTAAATTTATGCTTGACTATGCTGATCAGTACGTTTCAGATTTTTATGAGTATATGATAAGAAAGGTCAAGCTACCTGAAAGCATGTCACCCGATGTAATACAAAACCATCAAGATGTTCTAAAAAAATGGTACTTCAGATTCTTTGAGGGGAAAATAGACAATAAATATATTGAATATCTCACAAATATAGGGAATGTACATCTAAGACATGCCATTTCACAGGATATGTTTAATATCATGTCCCATTGGACAAGGCAGTGGTTTCATGAAAAGATATTTCAGAATATCACAGATGATATAAAGAGAAAGGATATGCTCTTTGCAATGCATAAATTAATGGATATAAACAAAGATATTATATCCGATGCTTATTACAGCAATGAAATAAAAAAGTATTCTATGTTCAAATCCTTACGAGACTTTGTAATAGCTATAAGTGAGAGATTAGAGTTTATCGTTCAGATATTGATTCTTTCCTTTCTTATATTTCTTACCCTATCAGCTGCCATATATTTTGTATTTGATATTGTAGAACTATTAAAACTCAAACCAGATTATTTTGTAATCAAAGCACTAAGCTCACTGCTGATGATATGGGTACTTTCTGAACTTCTTTACACTGAAATTAACATAATAAAGGGGGCAAAATTCAAAATAAGTACCTTTGTGGGTGTGGCCCTTATAGCTTTTGTGAGAGATCTTCTCATTATGACATTGGAGCATAGCAACAACACAAATAAGATACTGATAATTATACTTTCAATAGCAGTGTTGGGGGCAATTTATTGGTTAGTTACTGTGACAGAAAATAAAGATAAATATAGGAGACCATAAAATGGTAACATCTCTTTTAAAAAAACTTTTTGGTAAGAACAATGATGAGAAATATATAAAAAAGATAATGCCGATTGTTAATGAAATAAATTCCCTTGAATCAAAAATTGCAGATCTCTCTGAAGATGAGCTTAGAGAAAAGACTAACTATTTTAGACAGCAATTAGCTGAAGGTAAAAGTTTGGATGATATTTTACCCGAAGCCTTCGCAGTTGTTAGAGAGGTATCAAAAAGAACCCTCGACATGAGACATTTTGATGTTCAATTGATAGGTGGATACGTACTCCACAAAGGTGGAATCTCTGAGATGAAAACTGGAGAGGGTAAAACCCTTGTGGCCACCCTTGCACTTTATTTAAATGCAATAGATGGTAAAGGTGCCCATCTCGTAACAGTTAACGATTATCTTGCAAAACGTGATGCCCTCTGGATGGCTCCAATATACCTCTCCCTCGGACTAACAGTGGGTATTATTCAGCAGTCTTCAAGCTATCTTGTTGAATGGAGTGACAAAGAGAAATTAACTACAAGGCTTGTAGATTGTGATAGAAAAAAAGCCTATGCTGCAGATATAACCTATGGTACAAATAACGAATTCGGTTTTGACTATCTTAGGGATAATATGAAGTTTAGCCTTGATGAGTATTGCCAGAGGCCTCTGAATTTTGCTATAGTGGATGAAGTGGATAGTATATTGATAGATGAAGCAAGAACTCCACTAATAATAAGTGGCCCCACGGAACAATCAGTAGATATTTATTATAAGATAGATAAAGTGATAAGAAAATTGACGAAGGATATAGATTATAATGTAAACGAGAAAGACAAAATAGTAAAACTTACATATGATGGAATAAGTAAAATCGAAAGTATTATGGGGATAGAAAATATATATGATGCAAAGCATATCGATATTTTACATTATATAAATAACTCCCTGAAGGCACACAATCTATTCCATAAAGATGTAGATTATGTTGTACAAAATGGGCAGGTAATAATTGTTGATGAATTTACCGGTAGATTAATGCCAGGTAGAAGATACTCAGATGGGCTACACCAGGCAATAGAGGCAAAGGAAGAGGTAAAGATAGAGAGTGAAAACCAGACACTTGCTTCAATAACATTTCAGAACTACTTTAGAATGTATAAAAAATTAGCAGGTATGACAGGTACAGCCCTTACAGAAGCCAATGAATTTATGGAAATATATGGATTAAAGGTTATCCCTATTCCGCCAAACAAGCCGATGATAAGGATAGATTTTGCTGATCAGATTTACAAAACCACAAAGGAAAAATATGATGCCATAGTCAAAGAGATTATAGAAATGCATAAAAAGGGTAGACCTATTCTGGTAGGTACCGTTTCCATAGACAAATCTGAATACCTTAGCAGACTTCTATCAAAAAAACTTATTCCCCATGAAGTTTTAAATGCAAAAAACCATGAAAAAGAAGCTGCAATCATTGCCAAAGCAGGAGCAAAGGGTGCAGTAACAATTGCCACAAATATGGCAGGCAGGGGAACTGATATAAAGATCAATGAAGAGGTAAAAAATCTTGGTGGACTCCATATTATAGGTACAGAAAGGCATGAATCAAGGAGAATCGACAACCAGTTGAGAGGACGTTCAGGGAGGCAGGGGGATCCAGGTTCCTCAAGATTTTATCTAAGCCTTGAAGATGATCTTTTAAGGATCTTTGGATCAGAAAAGATATCATATATTATGGACAAATTGGGTATGAAGGAAGGGGAACCTATAGAACACAACCTCATAAATAAGGCGATAGAAAATGCTCAAAAGAAGGTTGAAGGGATACACTTTGAAATAAGAAAACACCTTCTGGAATATGACAATGTCATGAATCAACAGAGAAAAATCATTTATGGTCTAAGAAGGAGTATTTTAAGTAGTGAGGAGATTTTATCGGTACTACATGAGGAGGTAGAAAACCTTATAGATCTTATTATAACAAATTATATATTAAATACCGATCAACCCAACACCGAAGTCCTTATGGAAGAGCTGGAAAAGGTTTTTGGTATAAATGAAGTAGATCTAAGTGTAATAAATAAAAAAGATCCAACACCATTTAAAGAAAATCTTATGAAAAAGGTAAAATCAAAACTGTCAGAGAAGATAGATTCCCTTGGTGAACATTTTGAAAGTGTAGCAAGATTCCTTATGTTAAACATTTTAGACAACAAATGGAAGGAACATCTGTTGATGATGGATCATTTAAGGGATAGTGTTGGTCTAAGGGGATATGGTCAAAAAGATCCTCTGATAGAATACAAAAAAGAATCCTACAATATATTCACCGACATGATGCAGAAAATATACTATGAAACAATAGAGCTTATACTTCACGTTCAGATAAAGCAAGATGAAGATCTGGAACTTAAGGAGGAAAGACCTACAAAACTTAAAGAGGAGAGAAAGGATCTTTTTAGCGAAGATAATGAACCAGAGGAAAAAAACTCACCTGTGAAAAGAGATACTCCAAAAATAGGGAGAAACGATCCATGTCCATGCGGGAGTGGATTAAAATATAAAAAATGTTGCGGAAAAGATGAAGATAACTAAAAAAAGGGGGGCTTAAGCCCCCTTAATTTATATTAGATTGATGACAATATTTTATCTGCAACAGTTTCAGGATCTAAGCCCATTAGCTTTAATACATCAGCTGGTTTGCCGGAATAAGGGTATTGATCCACACCATAGGTAATAATCTTTGCAAATATTCCATTTTCAAGAAATTTCTGAGATAGTATAGCTCCAAGTCCTGAATATTTGTTGTGATCTTCGTAAACAAACAACAATTTTTTATTTAAATATTTTAAGAGTATTTCAAGATCAGGAGCTAAAGGGGAACTCATAACGATAACAGCTAAATTTATTTTATCTCTCAATATATCCCTTACTTTCAAAGCGTAAGGTGTCATGGAACCGTAGGTAATTATTGGATAATCCCCATCCCTCAGGATATCACCTTTTCCATAATTAAATACATAATTATCTCCATAAAAAGGTTCTCCATTCTCCTTCAGGATGACTGGTGTTTTTGATCTACCCATAGCAATTAAAAAGTTACCATACTCCTTTGCAGCATACCTCACAGATCTATCTGTCTGGTTTGGATCTGCTGGCACGATTACCTTAAAACCATAAAAATTCCTCATAGCTCCCACGTAGTCTATACATTGGTGTGTTCTACCATCCTCACCCACATCTATACCGACATGTGTAGTTACTACTTTTACGTTTGAGTGATTTATATCGTTCAACCTCTGCTGGTTATAGGTCTCATCCACACCAAACACACCAAAGTCAGCAAAAAAGCTAACTACTCCGTTTACACTTGCAGCCCCTGCCATTGTAGCGGTATGATGCTCCTGAATACCTGCCTGAAAAAAGTTTTCAGGGAATTCTTTTTCTACCTTGTCTGTTTTTACAGATGATGCAAGATCACAATCAAATACAACAACAGATTTTGGATTTAATTGAACAATATCAGTTATAGCATTACCAAATGCAGACCTGTTGTCCATAGAAGCATCTTTCCCATAACTTTTGGGTATACCTATATTTATATTAGGACTATTTTTTGTAAATCTATGTTTACTCAAATCTGGTACAAATTTTTTCCTCATATCCTTATACTTAGATATATCATTCTCCAGACCAAGCTCCAATAAAGCTTTGTCAAGCTGCTCTTCTGTCAATGGCTTACCATGATAGTCATGGATATTTTCCATGAAGCTTACACCCTTGCCCATAATAGTTCTACCAATGACTAAGACAGGCCTGTCTATCTCCTTCCCCTTTTTAATTGCAGCAGCAATTTCATCAATGTTATGCCCGTCAATCTCCATCACTACCCAGCCATCCGCAATATATTCATCCTTAATGTTTTGAGGCATAACCTTAGATATATCACCACTAATCTGAAGTTTGTTATAGTCTAAAAAAACCATTATATTGTTTAATTGGTATTTTATTGCAAAACGTCTCGCTTCTGATATCTGCCCCTTCTGGTGTTCACCATCCCCCATAAATACAAAAATATCATAGTTTAATCCTTGTACCCTTCCAGCTACAGCCATTCCGCAGGCAGCAGAAAGACCCTGCCCCAAATTGCCAGTAGTCCACTCAATTCCAGGAACAGACCTCTCAATATGCCCCTCAAAGATACTCCCAGCAAGCCTGAAGGTAGATATCACCTCATCAATGTCAAAAAATCCCAGACTACCGAGAGTACTATAAACAGCTGGTGATATATGCCCATTGGATACCACAATCCTGTCCCTTGTTGCTCTATCTGAATATTTTGAGTCTATATCAGCAACAGAACATACGGTATAAAGCATATCTATGGTTGACAAGGATCCACCCGGATGTCCACTGTTTGCAAGGGTAGTCATCTTTAGTATATCACCTCTGCATTTGTTAATATTTTTCAAAAATTCTGCCTTTTTAGACAAAAAAAGATCTATTTTTTCAGATTTCACAGGTCACTCCTAAATTTTTTTTCGGAGTATATTAGAAATAGTGAAAAACTTCAATAACTTTTTAAAATAGACCATATCTGAAATTTTCCTCTGGCAAATGGACAGAATATATTTTTATTGACATTATACGTATAGAAATTATAATCACTTATACAGAGTTGTAAAATCGATATTTTATGGAGCAGCAATGAAAAGAAATTGGGTAAAAATAGTTTTTAAAGTTTTATTGGTGATATTAATATCTATTTTTATAGTAAAGGGGATATTTTTCTCTTCCGTAGGGAAACCAGCAATTGATAAGAAGAAGGTAGTTGTTATAGATCTTGAAGGTATAATACTTGAGTCAGACAAAATTATAGATAGCTTTAAAAAATATGAAAAGGATGATTCAGTAGTAGGATTCATCTTCAGGGTAAACTCACCTGGGGGTGCCGTAGCACCAAGTCAGGAGATATACAAACATATCAGGAGTATGAAAAAACCTGTATTTGCAGCAATGTCAACTATCGCAGCATCTGGTGGATATTACGTAGCCTCAGCATGTGATAAAATATACGCTCTACCCGGGACACTTACGGGTAGCATTGGCGTTATAATGAAATTTACCGATCTATCAAAAATATATGACAAGGTTGGGATAAAAACTGAAACCATTAAAAGTGGTAAATTTAAGGATATAGGTTCCATAGATAGAAATATGACTCAAGATGAAAAGAATCTCCTGCAGACAACGGTAGATGATGTATACAACCAGTTCATCGATGATATTTTGAGCAAAAGGAATTTTATACAGAAAGATGAACTTATAAAATATGCAGATGGTAGGGTTTTTACTGGAAATGAAGCAAAAAAACTTAGATTAATAGATGTTCTTGGTAGCTATGAAGATGCATTTAAGGATATGATAAAACAGAAAAATGTTCCTGATGCAGAACTTTTTATCCCTAAAAATGAAAAAAAGCTTATTGAAAAATTATTGGAAGAAACAAGATCTACAATAAAAGGTCTTCAGGGTATCAATGGCCTTTTGTATATATGGGAAGGTTAAATGAAGTTTGAGTGGAAGGATGAATTTAGCGTTGGTATAAAACAGATAGATGAACAACATAAGACACTTATAAGTATAAGTAATAAATTTCACAATTTTCTTCTGGATGGAAAAGGCGCAAGTGTTATAGCAGATGTAGTAAAATTTCTCGACATGTATGTAAAAATTCATTTTAAAACTGAAGAAACTTTTATGGAACAGTTTGGATATCCCCATACTGATGAACATAAAAAAGAGCATGCTGAGCTTGTATCTTTTGTTGATAAATTGAAAACGATAGTAATAAATGGTGATGTAGGGCAGGATGATGCAATAAAATTGAATATAAAACTTTTCCAATGGTACATAAATCACATAGGTACTTCCGACAAAAAATTAGGTAATTTTTTGCATGATAAACCATTAAAAGTTGTTGTTATAGATAAAGAAATAATAGATAAATAACTTTACAAAAAAGTTAATAGTAAAAATAAAATGTGGATGATTTAACTTTTTGATACTTTTTAATATTGGATAATCCTACCCAGAGATATACAGAAATTAGATTTAGCAAAGTTCCCTTTATTGTATTTTATAGGAAAGCTTTTTAATACTATATAATACATATTAGCTAACCTTTTTATCCTTTTAAAATTATTACTTAAAAAAAACAATTCCTGCTCCTAATTATAGTAATAATTCCGATTAATATTCCCACCTGCAGGTGTAATCTCATTAAAAAAAACACTTGCTTATTTTTTATAATATGGTAATATGCTATCCCTTTAAGTGAACTAAAAGAATCAGGAGGTAATATATGGCAAGAAGATGTGATATATGTGGTAAAGGTCCTATGTTTGGCAACAATATAAGCCATGCCCATAATGTAACAAAAAGAATTTTTTACCCAAATCTTCATATGGTTAGGGTAAAAAACCCAGACGGAACAACTGTTAGAATAAAAGTATGCAGTAAATGTCTAAAAGCTGGCAAAGTAAAAAAAGCATAGTAAAAATTACTATACATGGGGAGCCAACTCCCCTT
The DNA here is from genome assembly GCA_020217115.1 of Calditerrivibrio sp. Taxonomy (GTDB): domain Bacteria; phylum Chrysiogenota; class Deferribacteres; order Deferribacterales; family Calditerrivibrionaceae; genus Calditerrivibrio. The sequence goes on from JAIWOA010000125.1 coordinate 7,454, forward strand.
TTTTTATCTAACAAACATTCAAATTTCCCGGTATAATCTGAACCCAAAAACTAAGGAGTATCAATGAAAAAACATCTCAGAAATGAAAAAATAAGAAACATTGCAATAATTGCCCACGTTGACCACGGAAAAACTACACTTGTTGATGGTCTATTCAAGTATAGTGGCTTCTTCAGGGAGGGTCAGGAAGTAAACGACAGAATAATGGATAGCATGGATCTTGAAAAAGAGAGGGGAATTACCATAGCAGCCAAAAACTGTTCCCTTATGTATAAAGGGGTAAAAATAAATATATTGGATACTCCCGGACATGCAGATTTCGGTGGTGAAGTTGAAAGAGCATTATCAATGGTTGATGGAGCAGTACTCCTCGTTGATGCATCTGAAGGCCCATTACCTCAAACAAGGTTTGTACTTTCAAAGGCTTTTTCCGCAGGATTGAAAATAATTGTGGTCATAAATAAAATAGATAGAAAGGATGCAAGACCTCTTGAGGTACTTGACGAGATATATGAACTTTTTCTCGATCTTGATGCAAATGATGAACAGATAGATTTCCCAATTTTATACGCCATAGGCAGAGAAGGAATTGTAAAGAAAAATCTCGATGATGAAAATGGTGATATGTCAATGCTTTTAGATACAATTATCGAAGAATTCCCCGGCCCATCCTATTTAGAAAATGAACCATTTCAGATGCTCGTTTCAGATCTTGGATACTCCGATTATCTTGGAAGACTCGCCATAGGAAAAGTTTTTAATGGTTCAGTAAGACAGAATGACTCCCTTGTTTGCATAAATGAAAATGGAGAGAATATTCCGTTAAAAGTATCTAAAATCCAGTCATATCAAGGTGTTGGCCTTGCTGATGCAGAAGTTTCAGAAGAGGGAGACATTATAGTAATATCTGGGAT
>JAIWOA010000126.1 GCA_020217115.1 Calditerrivibrio sp.
AAATAGTTGATACCCAGAAAATGGACAATGTTGGTATGTTCTATGGTCTGTTCCTTTACACCTTCGTTGATATCGACAGCCATAATACAGGCATCAAATCCAATTGCCCCGGCAGCCATATTCTTCACATAATCTTCGTGACCTGGAACATCCACAAAGGAGAAGGAATAATCCCCAATCTCGAGATATGCAAAACCAAGATCTATCGTTATACCCCTTTTTTTCTCTTCAAGGAGCCTATCTGGATCTACTCCTGTCAGCATTCTAACCAGAGAAGACTTACCATGGTCTATATGGCCAGCGGTGCCTACTATCAATCTTTTTCTATACTCCACTTTATACCTTCAATCAGAATATTGATATCTTTTTCAAAAACTGTAGATACATCAAAGAGTAATCTATCCTTTTCAATCCTGCAGATTATTGGAGTGGTAAAATTTCTGAGTTTTCTGGCAACCCTCTGGAGATCAGATTCTTTTAAATTAATAAATATGCCATAGGACTCTATTTCAAGCATGGGGCAGGCCCCCCCGCCAGTAAAACCTTTAAGCTCCGTAATACCAATCTCAAGATCGGCTAATTCATTTTTCAATATATTAGCAATTCTTTTACTTTTCTTTTTAAGTTTATCTGAATCAGCTTCAAATATCCTATCGATAGGCTTATCTTTTTTATTAAGGATATATTTACGAAGTGTCCCCTGTAGAATAGATATGGTAAGTTTGTCTACCCTTAGCATCCTCAAAATTTGATTTTTTTTGAGTTTACCAATCAGATCTTTTCTTCCTGCTATAATCCCACACTGTGGACCACCCAGCAATTTATCCCCACTAAAACTTATAAGATCAACTCCACTTTTAAAATTATTTTTGATGCTGGATTCAAAACAATCACCCTTAAAAAAGTCTTCTATCGCACCACTACCAGCATCGTAGTAGGATACCAAACCATATTTTTTAGATATACTGGCTATCTCTTCAAGTGAGACATCTTCGGTAAAACCAACAATTTTATAGTTACTTTTATGTGATTTCATTATCAAACTTGATTTTTCATTTATTCCATTAATATAATCTATAGGTCTGGTTTTATTTGTAGTTCCAACCTCCCTGAGTATTGCACCACTTTCCATCATGACCTCTGGAAGACGAAAGCTTCCACCTATTTCGATCAGTTCACCCCTTGAGACAATCACTTCACACTCTTTAGCAAAGGTATTCAATATGAGAAAAACAGCGGCAGCATTATTATTCACCACTATAGAATCCTCTGCACCTGTCAGATAATTAATATAATTGGAGCAGTGAAGATATCTTTCCCCCCTTTCACCCTTTTCCAGATCATATTCAAGATTACTATAGCCACAGACAAGCTCCTTTGCATCATCAAATACATCTTCATCTATTGGAGATCTCCCAAAATTTGTGTGGATTGCTATACCTGTGCAATTTATGACTCTAAACAAACTACCCTTTATAAAATTAAGATACCTATCTTTCAGCTCAGTGGATATGCTCTGAATGTCCAATTCGGTATTCTCACCCCTTTTAATCGATCCCCTTTTCTCCTCAAGTAGATCATTGATAAGATATTTTAGTAGATCTTTACTAAAAGAGCTATCGAACATTTTTAATAATTCGTCAACTTTTGGTATTTTTCTTAAAAGTTGGTTGACATCGCCCATAATTCACCTTAGAATGTAGTTTAAAAAATATATCATAAATTTTAGGGTGTGTAAATGAGTTTGGTAGATCTTGAATTAAATAATATATTTTCCTCTATTACAGATTTAGCAGAGCCATCTTTTAAAGAATATGAGACTACAAATTATATAGATAACTATCTAAAAAAAATAGGTTTCTCTGATTATAAAAGATATGATACAGGGATCTATGGAACTATAAACTTAGGTAAAAAAGAAACTGTAGCAATACGAGCAGATATAGATGCCCTGCCATACGATCTCACCAGAAATATTTATAAACACCTCTGTGGCCATAATCTCCATTTATCTGCCCTACTTTCTACCCTTGTCCTGATAAGTAGAAATGTGATAAAACCAAAAGTTAACCTGAGGTATATATTTCAGCCAGCAGAGGAGATAATTTCTGGTGCAAACTTTATGATAAAGAATGGATGTATGAAAGGTGTGAAAAAAATCTATGCTCTCCATGTAGATCCTGAGGTAGAGTTTGGGACAATAGGTTTGAAAGATGGTCCAATAATGGCTGGTTCAAAACATTTTAAGATTACTTTTAATGGTAAAGGAACCCATGCTGCATATCCACATAAAGGTAGCGATCTGATAGTAGCATCATCCATATTCATAACAAATGTTCAGACAATAGTTTCAAGAAAGATAAACCCCATTAAATCTGCAGTAATATCCTTTGGGAAGATTGAAGGGGGAACAGCTGCAAATATTCTACCCCCTAATCTAACGATTCTGGGAACTTTTAGATTTTTAGATAATGAAACAAGAGATGTTATTGAAAAATCCCTTAAACTATACTTAAAATCGATATCAAAGCAGTTTGATATAATTGCCAATATTGAGATAAGTGAAGGCACATACCCTGTAATTAACGATGCAAACCTTGTTAAAAAGTTAAAAGAGATATGTAAAAGGGAAAATATAAACTACTCAACTGAAATCCCTACATCAATGGGGGGAGAGGATTTCTGTTTTTATTCAAAATATGCCCCATCACTCTTTATGAGACTTGGAATAAAGACTAAGGATACATTCCCTCTGCACAATCCCAATTTTTTTATCCCTGAGGGAACTCTGGAAAATGGAGTCAGGCTGTGGAAAGGGGTTCTGGAAAATGAATAACTATGATCTGGTGTACAATTATCTGTCACTTTTGAATATAAAAGGTATATCCCACAAATCGATTGTAAACCTTGTAAAATCCCTTGGTGGACTTGGAAATATTTTTAAGATAGAGACCAGATTTTTAAAGGATGCCGGGCTAAATGAAAATCAGATTGAGCTTATAAAATCTGGTAAAATAGATGAAAAATTTGTAGAAGATGAATTGGTAATGATAAAAAAAAATAATATTAGAATGTTATTGTTTGAGGATAAAGATTACCCCAGAATGCTTAAAGAGATAGATGATCCCCCAGCAATTTTGTACACATACGGTAATATTGAGACTATGGGAAGACCATCCTTATCTGTTGTAGGATCAAGAAGAGCATCCGTGAATGCAATAAAGTTTGCAAAAAAGCTATCTTCAGAGCTGGGTGAAATAGGGTTCAATATAGTAAGTGGGTATGCCTCTGGAATAGATATAAATGCACACCTTGGAGCAATAGAAAAAGGCACAACAACAGCAGTTTTTGGAAATGGACTTCTCGTTGTATACCCATCCCAGCATAAAAAATATCTAAAGGAGATATGTGAAAAAGGTTGTATAATATCTGAATTGCCACTAAAGGAACAACCCAATGCCCATAACTTCCCCAAAAGAAATAGGATTATCAGTGGCCTATCCTATGGAGTAATTGTTGTGGAGGCTTATGAACAAAGTGGGTCGCTAATCACAGCAAAGTTAGCAATAGACTATGGCAGGGATCTTTTTGCAGTACCAACATGGCCTGAAAACCACAACACAGGGACAAACAAACTTATAAAAGAAGGGGCAAAGCTTATAGAAAATTACCTTGACGTGGTGGGGGAATATGCAGCGATCTTTGATTTTTTAAAAGATGTTGACAAAAAGGATAATAATACTATTATATCGTTAAATGATGAAGGTAATAAATTGCTCGAAATAATTAAGAATTCCCCATGTAGTGTTGATGAGCTTTGTATTAAATCAGGTCTTCCAACTTCAGATATTCTCAGTATACTCACTGAGATGGAGTTAGATGATCTTGTGTTTTTAAATAGCGATGGCAGATATTCTATAAAAAATAGGAGATGACATGGAGAAGATTTTGGTAGCCCTCAATTTAATAGTGGATTATATAGAATCAGAAAAGGATATAAACCAGGATGAAATAGAGGATATGCTTTATAGCATAGGATTAGATTACCATGAAATAAGACAAGCTATGACAATTCTTGATATAAATTCCTTTGATAGCGTTCCAAGGATAAGAACATTTAGTAAAAGTGAGCTTTCAAAATTGAGTCAACAGGCTGTTAATTTTATTCAGAAGCTTTATATACATGGAATTCTGGACATTGACACAATAGAGGATATTCTGGAAAAATGTATGGAGATAAGCGGAAGTAAGGTAGTTGTAGAACATATTAAGCAGATAGTAATTGTAACACTTTTAGAAAAGAAGAATTTTTATTTTTCAGAAACAAATTCTTTAGAGGAGTTGTCTTAAAATTACCATGGCAAAAAATTTAGTCATAGTTGAATCACCTTCAAAAGCTAAAACAATAGAGAAATATCTGGGGAAGGATTTCAGGGTTACTGCAAGTATGGGGCACGTAAAAGACTTGCCAGAAAGTGAGCTTGGGATAGATATAGAAGATAATTTCAAACCGAAATATAAAATGCTCAAAGGTAAGAAGAAAGTTATAGATGAAATAAAAAAACTTGCCGAACATTCCGATAAAATATATTTAGCTCCAGACCCCGATAGGGAAGGTGAAGCAATTGCATGGCATATTGCAGAAATGATCAAAAATAAGAAGATTTATAGAGTTCTTTTTAACGAAATCACAAAAAAGGGTATTGAAGAAGGGATAAAGAAACCCGGCGAAATCAATATGCAAAGGGTAAATGCTCAACAGTCAAGGAGAATACTTGACAGGCTGGTAGGTTATAAAGTAAGTCCACTTCTATGGAAACCTATAAAATTTGGTCTATCTGCAGGAAGAGTTCAGACTGTAGCCCTGAGGCTTATCGTTGAACGAGAGGAGGAGATAGAAAAATTTGTTCCAAAGGAATACTGGGTATTAACTGGAATTTTTGATATCTCCGGACAACAGATAAAATCAAAACTTGAAAAAATAGACAATAAAAAAGCTGAGCTCTCATCTGAAGAAGATGTAAAAAAGGTTCTAAATATTCTGGGAAAGGATGTCGGCAAAGTTGAGAATGTTGAAAAAAAGGAGGTTTTACAATCTCCATATCCACCCTTTATTACATCGTCGATGCAGCAGGAGGCTATAAGAAAGCTGGGTTTTACAGCAAAGAAAACAATGATGGTTGCCCAACAGCTTTATGAAGGGGTTGATATAGATCAAACTGGTCCTACTGGACTTATAACCTATATGAGAACTGATTCCACAAGGGTTTCAGATACAGCTGTAAAAGATGCAAAAAACTATATTTTAAAGGAATTTGGGGAAAGCTACATAAACAGATCAGATCGTGTCTTCAAAAGTAAAGCTGAAAAAGTTCAGGATGCCCACGAAGCAATAAGACCTACAGATATCTTTATTACTCCTGAATCGATAAAAAATAGCCTCACTCCTGACCAGTATAAGCTTTATAAATTGATCTGGGAAAGGTTTATTGCCTCCCAGATGGCAGATGCAGTTTTTGAAAGGACTACTGTGGATATATCGGTAAAAAATATTACCTTTAGAGCAGTGGGAAAGATAGTTAAATTTCAAGGTTTTCTAAAACTTTATGATGAATCATCGGAAGATCTGGAAAATGAAGATCAACAACTTCTACCAGATGTGAAAAATAAAGAGATCGCAATACCCCAAAAGTATGAACCCAGGCAGAATTTTACCACCCCACCCTACAGATATTCTGAGGCATCCCTCGTCAGAGCATTGGAACAAAAGGGTATAGGCAGGCCAGGTACCTATGCAAATATAATATCTACGATAGTTGAAAGAGGTTATGTTGAAGTAAAGGATAAAAAATTCCATCCTACCGAACTTGGTAGATTTGTAATAAAACTACTTTTAAAAAATTTCTTTAAAATATTCGAAGTGGGTTTTACAGCTGAGATGGAACATAAGCTTGACGAAATTGAGGATGGGAAGATTGATTGGATAGAACTGCTCAAAGAATTTTATAAATCTTTTAGTGAAGATGTAGAAAATGCAGATAAAAATTTAACACTGAGCCTGAAAACAGATATAAAATGTCCAGAATGTAATCAATCTTTTTTAACTATAAAATATGGTAAAAATGGTTTTTTCTTAGCATGTGAAAACTATCCAGACTGCAGTTTTACATCGAATTTTACAAGAGATGAACATGGTCATATAATATTAACAGATACAAACAACAATTTCGAAGAAACAGATATACTGTGCGAAAAATGTAATTCAAAGATGGTAATCAAAAGATCAAAGTTTGGCGAAATACTTACCTGCCCCAAATACCCTGAATGTAAAAATATTAAAAATTTTATAAGGGGAAAGGATGGTAGTATTGTAGTAATAGACAAGAATTATGCTATCGATGAAAAATGCCCTGAGTGTGGTGGTGAGTTACAGCTAAAAAAGGGTAGAAATGGTCTGTTTATTGGCTGTAAGAATTATCCAGTCTGCAAATTTACATCAAACTATTCCATAGATGAGAATGGAAGAATTCTTCCTAAGGAAAAACCAAAGGTTGAAGAATTTAACTGTGAAAAATGTGGGAAAAAGATGGTTTTAAAGAGATCTCGAAGGGGTAGCTTTTTTGCTTGTTCTGGCTATCCAGAATGTAAAAATACAGTTCCGGCGATAACAAAGGAAGATGGAACAATCTCCCCCAAAAAATAGTTCAGTAACGATAATAGGTGGTGGACTTGCAGGTTCAGAAGCTGCCTTTCAATTGGCTGAACGTGGAATAAAGGTTAATCTTTTTGAGATGAGGCCTTTAACCAATACAGAAGCGCACAGTACAGCTTTTTTAGCGGAACTTTTGTGTTCAAATTCCTTAAAATCTATGGATATAACAAACTCCAATGGACTTCTAAAAAAGGAACTTGAATTGGGAAATTCACTGCTCATAAAAATAGCATACGAAACAAAAGTCCCATCTGGTAATGCTCTTTCTGTAGACAGAGATCTCTTCTCACAAAAGATTACAGAAATAATTGAGACACATCCATATATAAGAGTAATTAGAGAAGAGGTTTCTGAGATACCCGATACTGATTCCCCTGTAATAATAGCATCAGGCCCTTTGACAAGTCAGAAATTAGCCAAAAAATTAGAGGAGTTAACAGGTTCCCAGCTATACTTTTTCGATGCCATCTCCCCGATAATAGACGCAGATTCAATAGACTATTCAAAATGCTTTTTTAAAAGTAGATATGGGAAAGGTGAAGATGACTACCTTAATTGCCCGATGAATAGGGAAGAGTATGAGATTTTCTACGAGGCTCTGATAAAATCAGAGAGAGTGAAGTTCAAAGATTTTGAAAAGATGGCGGTGTACGAAAAATGTATACCGATAGAGGAGCTGGCAGATAGAGGGATAAAAACACTTCTGTTTGGGCCGATGCGCCCTGTTGGTCTTGAACATCCTATCAGCGGGGAAAAATACAAAGCGGTGATTCAGCTAAGAAAGGAAAATATTGAAGGAACAGCCTATAATATAGTGGGGTTCCAGACAAAGATGACGATAGAATCTCAGAAAAAGGTTTTCAGACTTATACCCGGACTCGAAAATGCTGAATTTTTAAGATTTGGTTCTGTTCATCGTAACACCTATATAAACTCCCCAAAATTACTTGAGAAAAATTACAAAATGATAAACAAAAATATCTATTTTGCAGGGCAGATATCTGGTGTTGAGGGTTATGTGGAGTCAATAGCCAGCGGATTCACTGCATCTCTTGACATTTTTTATAGATATTTTGAAAAGAAAGATCTTTCCTACCCTCCAGATACAGCCCTCTACTCACTTCAAAATTATGTATCAACCTGTCAGGATAAAAGCTTTAACCCTTCAAATTTTCATTTTGGGATGCTATCACCGATAGATGGGATAAGGGATAAAAAGTTAAAAAAGGAGAAGATGGCTAATAGGGCACTGGAAAAAATAGCCAATTTTTTTGAGAAATTGTCATGACACTGCTTGAAGCCATTGATAGATTTGAACAGTTTTTGAAAATAGAAAAAAACT
>JAIWOA010000127.1 GCA_020217115.1 Calditerrivibrio sp.
TATTAAGGTTAATAAAAATATAAATTTTAGAAAGATCCCATCCTTAAATGGTGATATATTAAAAGTATTGAATGTAAATGAAAAATATAATATAATTGATGAGGATATTGCTTCTGATTGGTTAAAAATAAGAGTTGGTGAAGATGTAGGGTATGTTTTTAATGATCCTAACCTTTTAAATAAAGAAGAGTGTAAAGCTGATGAGTGAGATAGCAAATGCTTTAAAGAAAATCCGAAGCTCTGATAAAAAAGCAATATTTTCTGCGGGCTCATTAAATAAATATTCATCTTTTTCGATAAAAAATATCTATGCTATATTTATTTTTTTTGCCGTTTTTATGGTAGTACTTTATTATTTTTTTAGTTTTTCTAAGCTTAATAAATATGTAAATAAAAACATAGAGGTTAATCTCACAGAAATAGAAAAGATTTATAATCAGAAATTGACAAATTATAGGAATCTGGAAAAGAAAGATATAGATGCTTTGCTTGTTGAGTCATTAATAAAAGAGGATTATGGGAAATTTGAAGAGATATTAAAAAATAATGCTAACAATAGTAAGCTTGTTTTGAAGTATAGAGGGATTTATAGTTTTATTGTAAATCAAGATGATGAATCTGCAAAAAGATTCTTTGAAGATTATTTAAAAATAGATTCTAAAGATCCATCAGTCTTAAATTTTCTTGCTAATTTGTATCTATCAAAGGGTGAGTTGGATAAAGCCTACAAATTAATTGATAATTTAGAGGATTCTAACCCAAATATAGTTATTAATAAAGCTATTGTACTTGAAAAGATGGGTGAATACAAAAAAGCATATGAGTTTTATTCAAAGGCTTTGCCAATGGTAACCAATAGTATAATAAAATTTAAAATAAAAGTAAAAATAGAATCTTTAAAAATGGTTATTAAAGGATAGCTAAAATGATTATAAATCTTGTAAATACAATAGTTATTGGCGAAAATAGGATTGAACATGGTTTGTTTAAAAGGGGTAAAAAGGATATAGAATTGTTAAATTTTTCATATTTTAAATTTGATCTGAATGATCTGGATAGTTTTAAATTAATTGCTAACAATATGAGAGATTTTTCAGATAAGGATAGATTTACACTTATATCTTTTTCCTTGAGGGACATGATAAAGGATGTATTCCCAATAAAGGGTAATCCAAAGGATCTGAAAATGGATATTTATAACCATTTGAGGGACACTTATATGGTGGATCTCGTTGATTACAATATCGATTATTCATATTCAAATATTGATGATTTTACTGTAGTCTATTCAGCAATGATAAGCAAAGCTTTCTCTGAACCTATTTTTAAAGCCTTACAAAAAGAGGGTTTCAAAATGATTACTGCAGAAACTGATTGTGACTCACTAATAAGGGTTTCTAAACTTTTAGTTAGCGATCCTCATTATCTTCATCTTCACATCAGAAGATCAGATAGTACTGCATTGATAATCAAAGAAGGGAAAATTTTATTGGAAAGGTATATAAAAAATGGTATAGATGATATATTAGAAAACCTTTCAGTATCGATGAATATTGAGAATGATCTTGCGGAGTCGATACTTTTTAATAAAGGTTTTGATGAAAACAAGGTTTCAGAAAATGAGCTTGAATTTATCACATCCTCCATTGACAGGTTAACGATACAGATACAGAGAACCATAGATCTCTATTTTCAAACCTATAGATTGGAGCCTGTCTCTTCAATTATTTTGACTGGAGTGGGGATAAATATTCCATACCTTGATAAATACTGGTCAAATATATTTGCCATACCTGTTAAAAAGGAATTCTCCTCAAAACTGGTTACAACCAACATTGATGAAAGTATAAATAGCTTGAATTATTTTACTGAAATGGTAGGGTTGGGATTTTATAATGAATACTAAATATTTAAACCTTTTACCTAAAAATTATAGGTTTGAACTTAAAAAGTATATTTTTATCAAAGCAATGACTATCTTTTTTATCCTGAATATGCTGGTATTGATCTCATTTTTTGTGTTAGATAGGATAAAAATTAGTAAATTAAATGGTCAAATAGTTCAAGAAAAGGAAAAGATCAAAAAAATATCTTCATTAAATAGCTCCTTTGAAACCTTTAAAATAGAAAAAACAAAGCTGGAGAATATTGTTTCATCGTTAAATATATCAGAAAAGTTGTATTATGATCTTAAAAGATCTCCAAATTCTGCATTCTTAGATATGATCAAAACCTTTAACGTAACCTCTGAAGGTATATTTTTAAAAAATATCTCCTATAGTGATGGAGTGGTAAATATATCTGGTGTAGCAAAAACTGCTAAAGATTTTTACAAATACTATAAGATCCTGGAAGAGGATCCTATGATAGCTGACAAGTTATTTTCCAATTTATCAAAAAATGAAGAGGGGCTTTATAATTTTACACTAACTTTAAAATTTAGGGGTTTAGATGGGTAATATAAAAATAAGGGATATTTTCCTACTCTTTTTGGCATTGTCTGTATTTTTAAATTTTTTTTACTATAAATATTTTTTTAGCTACAACAAAATGAAGATAACATCTCTAAATAACGAAATTGCAAAGCTAAATAAACAGCTGAATCTGGAAGCTGAAATATTTTATAGGGATATAAAGGTGTTTGAAATGATAGCTCAATCAAAAAAGGAGATACAGGATAAAGAATTTAACCTATGGTACTTAAAAAGAAATATAGATTTAGATGACAATTTTTCCAATGTTATTAAGCAGATTTTAATAGATTCAGATATAAAAATCTCATCTGTTTCTTTAGGTGAAAAGAAGAAAGATGGGAATAAAAATATCTATAATTTTAATCTAAAGTTCAAAACAAATCAGAAAAATCTTTTAAGTATGCTGGATGCTATAGAAAATAATAAAAAGCCGATGTTCGTAAATAGTATTGCAATTAATCCATCTGGTAATGATCTGAATATTGATATGGTATTAACTTTAGTGACTATGGGGTCGTAAATGTTTAAATATATACTGTTATTAATAACCTTTTGTCTTAGTATAGTTCATGCTGCTGAAATGATTTTTCCTTATCAATTCCCTTCCAATAGTGCATTAAAGATTTATGTAAAATCCCCTTTTTATAGGGAAAATGTTGTTAAAGAATCGAAGGTACCTATTCCAAAATTAAATGAGGTTTTGTCTGATGCAGGTAGATTTTCAGTTGATGGGGTTGTTAAAGTGGATAATATGTTGGTTGCCATTGTAAATGGGAATTTATATAAGGTAAACGATAAGATTGATGGTGGAGTTGTAAAAGAGATTCATTTAAATTATATAGAGGTTGAGAGAAATAATAAAAGGGATAGATTTTTTGTAAATTCTACCAAATAGTGGGTGGTGATATGATAATGAGATTTTTTTATCTTCTGATTATGATAATGTTTCTTAGTTCTATTTCCAGTGCGGATATGGATAAAAAAATATCTGTCAATATGAAAAATGCTGATGTTAAAGATCTGTTTAATGCGATTGCCCTTGCTTCTTCGACGAATATCGTATTGGCAAAAGATATAGATGGGAAGGTTTCTGTATTTTTAAATGATGTCAAATTGATTGATGCCATTAAAAGTGTTACTTCCAACGCTGGGCTAAATTATGAAATTGAAAATGATATTATTTACATCTATAACAAACCCTCAACAAAGAGCTCAGATATGGCTTTAGGAGATCTGGAAACATATTTTTTTAAACCTCAATATATCCCATTGGATCATCTGGAGAAGATTCTAACAAATTTTTTAATCAACTCTGGTGGAAAGATTGTGCTGGATAATTCCAACAATTCAATAATAATAACCGATACAAAAAATAATCTAAAATATATAAAAGATATTTTAACAAAGTTGGATATTCCGATTAAGCAAGTTTTAATAGAAGCAAAAATAGTAGAACTGTCAAAAAATGGAAGTAAAAACCTTGGTATTCAGTGGGGAGCTACCTATAATGCTGCCAACACATCTGTAAATTTTCCGGGAACAATAGGTATTAGTGGTGAGCAAAGTTCTACTAACCTATCTGCTCCAGTTTCTCCAAATTATATGATAAATATGCCCCTTGCTACTGGGGTCACACCTGCAGGTGGTATAGGTCTGCTTTTAGGTAATCGTTCTGGTAATTTTTTACTTGATGTTAAGTTACAAGCATTGGAACAGTCTGGTGAAGCAAAACTTGTATCTGAACCGAAGATTGTTACACTGAACAATCAGAAGGCTAAAATAGAAAGTGGTGAGGAGATAAGGTACAAAGTTGCCACCAATAATGCCTCCGGAACTACAACAGATAATATAGAAAAGGATGAAGCAAAACTTATACTGGAAATTACCCCCCAAATAGGGGAAAACAATGATATATTATTAAATATAGTAGTGGAAAAAAGTGAATTTGATACCTCAAGGAATGTGGATGGTTATCCGTTCAAGCTTACAAGAAAAGCTCAAACTCTTGTTCTGGTAAAAGATGGGGAGACTACTATAATAGGTGGGCTTAAGAAAGAAAAATTGGCAAAAACTGAGACCTCTGTACCTGGTCTTAGTAAAATACCTCTATTAGGAGCTTTGTTCAGGAGTAAAGGTGATTCCAGTGAAGTCAACGATCTTGTGATTTTTATTACACCCAAAATAATTGGGGATAAAAAGGTGAAAAATTAGTGCATACGGCTGGGGTAAATTATGGATATTAGAAAGAAAATAAGGATAGGGGAGCTTTTAAGGGAAAAGAATTATATAACTGAGAGTCAGCTTAAAGTTGCACTTAACGAGCAAAAAACAAGTGGTAAAAGGTTAGGGGAGGTTTTACAGGATTTAGGTTATGTTACAGAAACACAAATGCTTCAATTAGTGTCTGAACAGCTTGGTGTAAAGCTTGTAAAAGCCTCAGATCTTAAAATAGATGAAGATGCAAAGAGGTTAATCCCTGAAAATTTAGCAAGGAAACTCGGAGTCGTTCCCATAAAAGCTGATGGTAACAAAATCATTATTGCCACTAATGATCCAGCCAATGTGTATGCTTACGATGAATTAGAAAGGACTACAAAGAAAGAGATATATCCCTATGTTGTTGTTAAAGACGATCTTCTTTTATTGCTGGAAAAAATATATGGGACAGGTGATCGTCTTTATAAGACTGCAGAAGATGTGAGTAAAAAGCTTTTAAGAGCAGGCAAAGATGAGCTTTTGGATAATCTCTCAGATGACGCGCCTGTGGTAAATCTTGTTGATGGGATAATAGGTAAAGCTGTTTCAGATGGTGCCAGTGATATACATATTGAACCTGATGAGGATAAGCTGAGAATCAGGTATCGAATAGATGGAATACTTATTGAAGTTTTGAGTCTTAACAGTACACTTCATCCGGCAATTACCTCCAGGTTAAAAATTATGTCTGGTATGAACATAGCAGAAAAAAGGGTCCCTCAGGATGGAAGATTTAAAATTGTAGCATCTGGTAAGGATATTGATTTTAGGGTTTCAACACTTCCAACAAATTTTGGAGAAAAGTTGGTTCTGAGGATCCTTGACAGAAGTAAAGCATTGCTTGATCTTAAAAATATAGGGATGGATGATTATAACTTATCTGTATATGAATCGATAGTTTCCAAACCTTACGGTATCATACTTATTTCTGGTCCTACAGGTAGTGGTAAAACAACAACTCTTTATGCTACTCTGAATAAGCTTAATTCACCAGATAAAAATATTGTTACAGTTGAAGATCCAATTGAGTACAACTTTAAATTAATAAATCAGGTTCAAACAGATGAGACTGCAGGGGTTACCTTTGCAAGTGCGTTAAGATCAATTTTGAGGCAGGATCCAGACATAATCATGGTAGGTGAGATAAGGGATAAAGAGACTGCAGAGATAGCAATACAGGCATCCCTTACCGGTCATCTTGTGCTTTCCACAATACATACCAACGATTCAGTAAGCTCTGTGGTAAGGCTTGTAGATATGGGAATAGAAAATTTCCTTGTATCAAGTTCTCTTATCGGAGTAGTAGGGCAAAGGCTGGTAAGAAAGATATGCAAAAGCTGTAAAAAGTCTTACAGACCTGAGAAAGAGCTTATTGAAAGGCTTGGTATTAAAAATGAAGATCTGTTATTTTACAGGGGAGAAGGTTGTCCAGATTGTAAGTACACAGGTTATTCAGGTAGAATAGGTATATATGAGGTTTTAAAGATAGATAATCAGATCAAAAATATGATTACAAAGGGGAAAAGCATAGATGAGATAAGAACAGTAGCTATGCAAAATGGCTTTAAAACTATGTACGACAGTGGATTGGAAATAGCTAAAAGTGGTATCACATCAATAGAAGAGGTCCTGAGAGTTACGGTGATATCTGGTGAATAAGAAATATGGGGCTAATTATTTACATAGATATAGGTTACTTTTTTTCTGAGAGAAAAGTCTCTGGCAGTTTTTTCCAAATTTTTGTGAAAACTCTTTAAGATAGCTACCTTTTGTTACTAAAAAAAATTCCTTATTTATTTCAATGAATTTTTTTATCTCATCATCATTAGTTAGATAATACTCTTTGTACATATTGTTATCTTCAAACTGTGTTTCTCGCTCTTTACCATAGCTCATTACTACTAAACTATTTCTATAAAATGACAGAGAAGGTATTGTATTATTGTAAACGAGAGTTTTTATTTTTTTATCTGGATCAATTCTATTCATTGTAGAGCTCATATTGTAGTATCCATTTATATCTTTTTCTATAGATGCTATTACAAAATACGATAACGACATTACTGAAATAAAGAATATCGAAAGGGTTAAGATAATTTTCCTGATATCTTTTATTTTCATTAGATACAGCAAAAAAGATAGGGCTACTATCGATATGATAAACATCAACAAAAAGTTTTCCTTTAAATCTTCATAAAATAAGATTACTGAAGGTGAAAAAATAGTTAATAATATCATAAAGTATAGAAATATTCTGAAACTTTTTATATTAAAGTATCTATTGAAAAGCAGATATCCTAAAACACTCATCAATGGATAGAATGGCAATATATATGTGGCTAATTTGCTGGTAGAAAGATTGAATACTATGAATGGAACAGCTATGAAAGTTAGAAGAACCCAAACTTTTTTGTCAAGTTTTTTTAAATCTATTATTCCTCTTACTACATAAAATATATATGGTAAGAAAGTTGTAAAAATAACGACGAAAAAGAAATAAAAAGGTTTAGATCTATGAAACCTGTCTGTAGCAACTCTATCTACTGTTTGAACTTTAAAAAAATAGTTTAAAAGCTCAGGATTTTTGTGTATAACCATAATATACCATGGCAATGAAATTATTGTAAATGATAATGTTGCCAGTAGAATAGATTTTATATCAAAAACTTTTCTGAATTCTTGAAGGAATATTTTTAATACAAAGTAGGGTAGGATAGTAAATATAAAGATAATAGGGCCTTTTGTGAGAAATCCAAGTCCCATAAAAATACCTATGCAGATGGAATTGTAAACAGATCTTTTACCATATATCTGATTGAAATAAAAATACTGAGTAATAATAGTAAACATTGTTAGATATATATCTGTTGCTACAATTTTTGAAACTGCAATAAAAAGAAATGATGATGCCAAAATATATACTGGGAATTCCCTTTCTTCATCACTGACAAAAAATTTTGTTGTTTTGAATGTAAATATTAATGTTATTAAAGAAGCTAAAGCACCGAAAAATCTTGCTCCAAAGTTATTGATACCAAAAACTTTTAACCCTGCAGCTATAGCCCAGTATGTTAAAGGTGGTTTATGAAAATGTTTTATACCATTGAGCCTTGGTTCAATAAAATCTCCAGAAACCAGCATCTCCCTGCCTATTTCCGCATACCTTGCTTCTGTGGTTTCAAACAATGTGACAAACTGGTTTGTAATGGAGATTGATATGGCAAAGAATATTATGAAGTATACTACCCTTTGTTTACTTGCTTCCATCAAATACCTTTCTTTTC
>JAIWOA010000128.1 GCA_020217115.1 Calditerrivibrio sp.
ATAAAAAATTGAGATCTTCTCTGGAGCTGTATAATGTATATTAGCCTTAATGCAGATTTTGGTGAAAGTTTTGGTATCTACAAATTGGGTAACGATGATGAACTAATAAAATATGTTGATCTTGTAAATATAGCTTGTGGATTCCATGCTGGAGACCCTTTGGTGATGGACAGCTCCGTTGAAATGGCAAAAAGATATGGTGTAAAGGTAGGAGCTCACCCTGGATATCCAGATCTTGTTGGTTTTGGTAGAAGAAAGATTTTGGCCTCTCCAAAGGAGGTAGAATCAGATGTAATTTATCAGATAGCTTCTCTAAATGGTTTTTGCAAAAAATATGGAATTGAAATGTACCATGTAAAACCACATGGAGCCCTTTATAATTATGCAAGTGTAAATTATGATGTAGCCTTTGCCATAGCAAAAGCTGTTAAATATTTTGATGGTAGATTGCTTTTAATGGGTCTGGCTGGTTCTGAGCTTATTAGAGCTGCTAAGGATATAGGTTTAAACTATTTATCAGAAGGTTTTGCAGATAGACACTACGATAGAAATGGGAAGCTTGTTGATAGAAGTGTCGATGGTTCTGTTATACATGATATTGATACGATAAAACGCAGAGTTGAATCAATGATTTTATACAGGAAAATAGAATCTATAGATGGGGAAGAAATCGACATATCATTGGATAGTATATGTGTGCATGGGGATAATGTAAATGCTATAAATATTGCAAAAAGTTTAAAAGAACTGCTGAAAAAACAATACAAAAACTAAATAAGGAGGTATTTGTATGAAAAAAATTATTTTTTTGTTTTTTCTAATCTTTTCGTTGAGTCTATTTGCTTTTGCAGAAAAATGGGATATGCCAACTCCATACCCATCTTCAAACTTTCATACGGTTAATATTACAAAATTTGCTGAAGATGTGGAAAAATTAACTAATGGTGAAATTAAAATAACAGTACATCCCAATGCTTCATTGTTTAAAATGACAGAAATAAAAAGAGCTGTTCAAACCGGGCAGGTTCAACTTGGAGAGGTAATCTTTTCATCTCTTGAGAATGAGGATCCGATAATGGGTGTGGATTCTATACCATTTTTAGCATCAGGTTATGATAAAGCTGAGAAGCTCTGGAATGTAAGCAAGGATATTATAAAAAAGAGATTTGAAGCTCAGGGGTTAAAACTATTGTATTCAGTTCCATGGCCACCTCAGGGTTTGTATACTAAAAAAGAGATAAATAATGTTTCTGATATGAAAGGTTTAAAGTTAAGATCCTATAATCCAACCATATCAAGGATAGCAGAGCTTGTAGGTGCTCAACCAGTAACTATTCAGGCTGCAGAATTGGCTCAGGCTTTAGCTACTGGAGTTGTAAACGCTTTTATATCATCTACAGCTACAGGTGTTGATACTAAGGCATGGGAGCAGATGAGCTATTTTTACGATATCAAAGCATGGTTGCCAAAGAATGTGGTGTTCATGAATAGTAAGGTTTTTGAATCTCTATCTCCAGCTCAAAAAAATGCTATAATGAAAGCTGCTGATGATGCAGAAAAAAGAGGTTGGAGTATGAGTAAAGAGAATTATGAGAGTACAAGAAAAACGCTCTCAGAAAAAATGAAGGTATTAAATCCTTCTACAAAACTTCAAAATGATCTTTTAAATATAGGTAAAACTCTTACAAATGAATGGATTAAGAAAGCTGGCAAAGATGGTGAGAACCTTATAAAAAGTTTTAATTAACATGATGGATAAGCTGTATAAATTCTCATTGGGAGTCGCAGCATTGATGAATGTTGCGACACTCTTAACAATACTATTGGGAATATTTCTTAGATTGATTAAGGTTTCTGTTGGTGGCCTTGACGCTTATGCTGGTTATTTCCTTGCAGGAACATTTTTTTTAAGCATTGCTGAAACTTTTAAAAGAAGTGAGCATATAAGAGTGGGTTTTCTTATAAATAATATAAAAGGATCATATAATAAGTATCTTAATATTTTAATCCACCTATCTGCCATTTACATAGTAGGTTATATGTTGTATTTTGTAACTCGTATGGTCTATTATTCTTACAAATTTAACGATGTTTCCCAGCTCCCCGATGCCACACCGATGTGGATACCTCAACTTTCTTTTTTATTTGGCATTCTGGTATTTTTTATAGCTATTGTAGACAATCTATTCAGAATAATTATCTCAGGGGGAAAAGAGGGTGAGTGAAGTAACTATATCTATATTTCTCATTGTTATATTGCTTCTGTGGCTTGCTTCCGGGTTATGGATCGGGCTTGCCTTAACCATGGTTGGTTATATTGGTATGCTAATTTTTACCAGTAGGCCAATAGGTGATAGTATGGTTATGACAATCTGGGGGTCAATGTCAAGCTGGACACTCACTGCTTTACCAATGTTCATATGGATGGGTGAAATTTTGTTTAGAACTAAATTAAGTGATGAAATTTTCAAAGGTGTTGCTCCATGGGTGGAAAAGATTCCGGGGAAACTTCTCCATGTAAATATAATTGCATGTACAATTTTTGCGGCTGTTTCAGGGTCATCTGCAGCAACAACTGCAACCATTGGTAAAATAACTATCCCGGAATTAACTAAGAGGGGTTACCCCCCTGGAAAAATCATAGGTAGCCTCGCTGGGGCAGGAACTTTAGGATTTTTAATACCACCATCTATAATTATGATTGTTTATGGTGTTTCTGCAAATGTTTCAATAGCAAAACTTTTTATTGCTGGCATCTTACCTGGTTTGATTTTAGCTGGTGTTCTCTCAGGCTACATATTGGTATGGTCGTTGATTAACAAAAAAAGTTTGCCATCTGAAACTGAGAGTACAAGCCTGATCTTTAAAATTAAAAGTTCCAGAAATCTTATATTACCAGTAATTTTGATTATATTGGTACTGGGATCCATTTATACAGGGGTTGCCACAGCTACTGAAGCATCTGCCATAGGAGTTGTAGGTTCCCTTGCCATAGCTTTATACCAAAGGACATTGACATGGAAAACTTTTGTAGACAGTTTGCTGTCTGCAACAAGACTTTATAGTATGATAGCACTTATTCTGGCAGGATCATCATTTCTCAGCCTATCTATGGGTTTTATAGGATTGCCAAGACATATAGCAAGCATAATCTCTTCAGCAGAGCTGACACCAGCTCTTCTTATTTTTATTCTTACAATATTCTATGTAATACTTGGGATGTTTATAGATGGGATATCTATGGTAGTATTAACAATTTCTGTTCTTCTTCCAGCTCTGGAACAATCTGGAATAGACCTTCTATGGTTTGGGATATTTCTTGTTATTGTTGTGGAAATGGCTCAAATAACACCACCTGTAGGTTTTAATCTTTTTGTTATTCAAGGGTTAACTGGAAAAGATATGGGGTATATTGCTAAACAGGCTTTACCTGCATTTGTTTTAATGTGGGTACTTATTCTTTTACTTTACATTTATCCAAATATTGTGCTATACCTCCCTTCAAAAATGTAGGTTTTTTTATGCTTATATCTTCTGAATTTTTAAAAGATCTGAATGTTTTGGTTGTCGATGATGATAGGATTTCTGTAGAGATTATCAGAAGACACCTTTTAGATGTCTTTAAAACTGTGGATGTTGCCTATGATGGCATAATGGGTCTTTCGACATTCTTAAAAAATAGCTACGATGTCGTTGTGACAGATCTCTATATGCCTGAAATGGATGGTATAGGATTAATTACACAGATAAGAAAATTAGATCCTGAGATTCCCATTGTTGTTGTGACATCTGCTGATGGTGGAAATGAACTAAAGGAGCTTCTTAACCTTGGAGTTAGCAGGTTTCTTCAAAAACCATTTTCAAAGAATACCTTAGTGCCTGTGATAACTGATGCCTGTAGCAAAGTTATTCTTGGTAAGAGATTGCTAAAAGAAAAAGAGATGGAGATTGAGCTTTTAAAATATAGGGAGATTTATAGTGTAAACCAGCAAAAAGCTGCCTATAGAAAGGAGGTAAATCTTCTTTTAAATGATCTGGCCAAGAAAAGAGTTTCCAATGGCAAGGTTGATTACCTATTCAATTCTTTTTATAAACCAGTTGAAATACTGTGTGGAGATATTTATAGCTACAGATTTGTTTCTGAAGATATAATATTTGGTTTTATACTTGACACTATGGGGAAAGGTTTGTCAGCTGCTGTTACATCAGTATTATCAGTAGCTTTTTTGAATCACTCAGTTGATAGAGCAATGGAACACAACGATTTCAATTTTATGAAAACTGCAGAAAGTTTTTTAGGCTACATAAAAAAGATACTTTTAGAAGAGGAGATGCTATCTGCGTCATTTTTTATTATAGATATAAAAAAAGAGCTTTTATCATATATTCATTGTGGTATGCCCACCATCTTGATAAAAAATAAAGATGGTAATATTGTGGAATTGGACAGTAATAACCCCCCAATAAATAAATATACTTCAAAACTTGTCTCACATGAATACAGCCTGAGTAACATAAATTCTATGATAATATATTCTGATGGGCTTGTGGAGTCATACACTCAAAAGAAGAGATTGTACACTAATGAGATCAGGTTTGACTTTCTTGCATCAGCTTTTTATAGTGAATTTGAAAATATTTTTACAGAAAAGATGCCCACACTATCTGACGATCTGACCATTTTTTACTTAAAGAGGC
Source organism: Calditerrivibrio sp. (assembly GCA_020217115.1). GTDB lineage: Bacteria > Chrysiogenota > Deferribacteres > Deferribacterales > Calditerrivibrionaceae > Calditerrivibrio. Next base: position 4,699 of record JAIWOA010000128.1, read on the forward strand.
TTTGTGCTGATAAAATATGGGAAATTAATAGCCAAATATCAACAAAACTTGATGAATTAAATAGCTTCCTGGAATCTGTTGAGGGGCAATTAAACAGAAAAGGTATAAAAGATGAGCTTATTTCAAAAATTAAGGTGTCCGCCTATGAGCTTCTCATGAATGCTTATGAACATGGCAATCTTGGGATAGATATGGAACAAAAACATAGATTAATAAAAAACAACCTGTATGATAAATATTTAAAAGACAGCGAAAATAGCTGCAAAAAAGTAATAAAAATAAAATATGGGATTTACATAGTTGACGATATTGAAGTGTTTGGATTTTCCGTTACTGATGAAGGGGATGGATTTTCCATAAATATAAGTAATCGTGCATTGGAAAACACAGAATATTATTGTGGCAGGGGTATAGTTTTGTCAAGCCTATTTGCAGATTCTTTACACTACAATATAAAAGGTAACGAATCATCTTTCTATATCAAAATTTGAGTTTTGGAGTGTTAAGTTTTGAGTGTTGAATTGAGAAAATTGAGGAGGTTTTACCCTCCTCAGCTACATCCTGTTAAAGTCCTAATACATCAAACATACTATAACTACCTTTTTCCTTTCCATAAAGCCATTTAGCAGCAGTCACAGCACCCTTTGCAAAGGTATCCCTTGTATGAGCTTTGTGAGTGATCTCTATTCTTTCACCATTTCCACAAAACATCACAGTATGTTCTCCAACAATATCTCCAGCTCTAATTGTTTGCATACCTATCTCTTTATCTGTTCTCGCCCCTATCAAGCCATGTCTTGCATAGACAAGGTCCTTTTCCATATCTCTACCGATGGAATTTGTAATTACTTCTGCCATCTTCATTGCAGTACCACTTGGTGCATCCTTCTTTAACCTATGGTGTGCTTCTATAATCTCTATATCGTATCTATCACCTACGGTTTTTGAAACCATTTCGAGAACCTTTAGAGTAAGATTTACTCCAAGACTGGTATTTGCTGCCAATATAAATGGTGCTTTTTCCGCAATTTTACCAATTTCAGCCACCTGCTGAGAAGAAAAACCTGTGCTGCCTATCAAGATAGGTTTGCCAGCTTGAAGATATCTGGGTAGATTGTGAAATGTTGCCTCAGCACCTGTAAAATCGATAATTACATCAGAAACTGATGCCCCAGCAAGTATATCGCTTTGAATCTTTACCCCAAGTTCGCCACAGCCTGCAATAAGTCCAGCATCCTGACCCAAAAGAGGGCAGCTGCTGTGTTCTATGGCAGCAGAAAGTATAGTATCGGAATCCTCATTTATAAAATTGATAATTCTGCGCCCCATCTTACCTGCAGCCCCTACCATCATAACCTTGATTTGAGACATTTTATTAACCTCCCAAAATTAATTCAAAATATTTAGATCTTTTAGTATCTTTTTGAGCTTTTCTGTCCCTTCAGGAGTCATTTCCACCAGAGGAAGTCTGATGTCATTTTCAATTATACCTACAAGATGTAGAGCTTTTTTGATCGGTATCGGGTTTGTTTCTATAAATATCCCTTTAAATAATGGGAAAAGCTTAAGGTGCAACTTTCTTGCTTCTTCATGGTCACCATTTAACCAAAAATCAACCATCGAAGAAACCTCTTTTGGGGCTATATTTGAAGCTACAGATATAACTCCTTTTGCTCCCAGAGCCATCATTGGAATAGTCAAAGAATCATCTCCAGATAAAAGATCAAAATCGGGAGAAACCCCAGCTATTATTTCAGAAACCTGATCAAGGGATCCACTTGCCTCTTTAACAGCAACAATATTTTTTATCTTTGAAAGCTTTATTACTGTATCGGGGAGCATATTGACTGCTGTTCTTCCCGGTACATTGTACAAAACTATTGGTATATCAACAGCATCAGCAATCGCCTTGAAATGTTCATATAGCCCTTTTTGTGTCGGTTTATTATAGTATGGGGTAACAACAAGGGCAGCTTCACAACCTACCTTCTTGGCAAACTCTGTCAAATAGATAGTTTCATGGGTACTGTTTGATCCAGTTCCAGCTATTACAGGTACTCTTTTATTTGATTGCTCTACAACTATTTCTATGACTCTCATATGCTCTTCGTAGGAAAGGGTTGCCGCTTCACCAGTTGTTCCGCATGGCACAAGAGCCGAAATACCGTTTTTAATCTGAAAGTCTACAAGATTTCTGAGCCTCTCTTCATCAACCATTCCATCCTTCATAGGGGTTACCAATGCTGTAATTGCACCTTTTAACATATTTTCCTCCTGATATATTTAATATTCATAAGCTTCATTTGTTAACGTACCTTTGTAGATAATCCTTGCCTCCCCTTCCAGAAAGATATCCTCTTTTTCTATGTGGATTATAAGTTCCATCCCTCCGGAGGTTGTCAGCTTTACAGGTGATGAAACTTTGCCAGCCATATTTAAGACGTATGCAACAGCCGCTGATCCTGTGCCACAGGCAAGGGTTTCATCCTCTACCCCCCTTTCGTACGTTCTGATTTTTACCAGATTTTTCCCCACTACTTTGCAAAAATTTACATTTGTACCCTTTGGAGCAAACAGACTATGAAATCTTATAAAATTACCATATTTTTTTACATCAAAATTTTCAACGTCATCAACTTCAACAACAGTATGGGGAACACCAGTGTTTACAAAGAAACCAAGAAAATTCCTATCAATAGTATCTATGGAAATATCTTTTCTAAAATCATAGGGTTTTGTTAGCTTTACCTTTACCCTCCTATCATCTGTAATTTCTGCAGATATGATCCCAGCAATCGATTCAAAGGTTACTTTATCCCCTGAAATTCCATTCAAAAAGGCATATCTTGCAGCACATCGGGAACCATTCCCACACATCTCTGCAGTTGAACCATCGGAGTTATAAAAATCCCACTTAAAATCAGCTTTATCGGATGGTTCTATAAAAATTACACCATCTGCTCCAACAGAGAGTGAACGCTTGCAAACTTTGGATACAAATTTTCTTACATCTTTTTTGGTAAATGTTAGCTGTCTGTTATCAATAATTATGAAATCATTACCACTACCACTCATTTTCCAGAAAGGGAGATCTTTCATATCACACCTCATCTAAACTATGATATTATTTCACTTTTTTTACATATTATCAACAGATTTTTTA
>JAIWOA010000018.1 GCA_020217115.1 Calditerrivibrio sp.
GCTTCAAAGGAATCTCTTCCGAGGGGATAAAAATGTGCACTTGGGTTACCATACTTTTCTGTAAGGTATATAAGCATCTTATCGACAACTCTTTTGTCTGGCTTTGTTCCCGCTACATTGTCAAGATAAATCATCTGATCTCCTAATTCATACTAATTTTGTCTTAATATAATACACCAATATAATAAAATTTCAATACTGTTTTTATGAATTATATAAAATTATTTTTTTGTGTAAACAAGTTTGTTATCACTGATTGTAAAATATAGATTTTTTACAGACTCTTTCGGTTTCCCAAGTCCACCTATAGTTTGACCATTATAATTTATAGATATGGCTGATGAATCACCTATATCTATGATAAAAAACTTTTTAAAGGAAAACTCCTTTTCTACACCAGGTTTTGCTATAAAGTCCATTTCTGTAATATTATCTATTCTTACATTTACCCAGCATGTATTGTAAAATTTTAGTTTTATCGGATAACTTGCGGATAGGTTGTCTGACCTATTGTCATTTTTTATATGGGAATTGTCTGATAGTTGTACCAATATTTCATGGTTGTCAACTACTCCATTATCCTGTAATTTATTGTCCAATGGGTTTCTATCTACAGTATTATCTTGCTTTGGGGGTATTATTGCAACCATGTTATCATTTGTAGAGGGTTTGTTATTTCCAAGTAGAAGATAGATTCCAGCCATTAATATAAATGAAATGGAAACGATGAGGTACAAAACTATTCTTTTTTTTATCATAAACTTGCAGGTGTCTCCATTTACCTCATTGAATATAGCTTTCTCTTCAATATCAGGCTTTTTAGAAAATAATGACTTTGGACACTCTAAAAGGAAATGTTCCATAGCTTCTTTTTCATCCAGTTTTAAAAAATTTATGTAATTTTTCACAAAACCGTAACAATGGACATATGATGGAAGATTCTTATAATTTCCATTCTCCAAACTGTTAAGATATTTTGTGGCGATTTTTAATTCCTTTGAAACTTGCTGTATTGAGTAGCCGTTTTCTTCACGCTTCTCTTTTAGTAGATTTCCAAGGGTAGTCATTTTAATCCTATCTCTTTTATTAATTCTATCGAATCTTTAGCTTCTTTGGAATTTGGTTCTGATGTTATAACTTCCTTAAGTAGATTTAGTGCAGCAGCATTATTAGATTTATTTATATAGAGTTTTGCAAGCTGAACTTTTGCTGGATTGTAGGTCGGATTTATTGCAAGCAGATCCTGCAAGGTTTTTATTGCTTCATCATATTTGTTACTTAATATATATAAATTTGCAAGTGTTATATATGTGTTCATAACCCTTGGGTTTATTGAAATAGATTTTTTAAGATGGTTTTCAGCCTCATAGTAATTCCTGATCTGCATAAAAGCTGATGCTATATTAAAGTGTACAATTTCTGGTGTTGGGTATTTTGGATTTTCGACAATCTTTTTCCATATATTTATTGCATCTAATGTTCTATTTTGAGTGGCAAGTATCGTTGCTAATAGGTTTTGATAATCGAGGTTTTCTGGATCAAGTTCCACAGCTTTTTTTATATATTTTTCTGCATCCTTTGGCCTATTTTTTTTAACATAAAAAGTCGCTATTGCGTAGTGAACTTTGTCATTGTTTCCATCTATCATAAGCGCTTTTTCAAATTCAACAATTGCAAGGTAATCTGTGTCAGAATTAAGATAGGCAAGCCCCATCTTATAGTGAGAATCTACAATATCAGTGTTTTTTTCAGCACAACCGTAAACGAGTGCTGATAATAGAATAAAACTAAGAATTTTTTTCATAGATCACCTTAAGACCATTTAGTGTAAGATTTGGTTCATATTTTTTCAAATACTTTGATTCCCCCATAAATACAGATCCCAGACCTCCGGTAGCTATTACACAGGGGTCAATATTTTTGAATTTTTCTAATATAATCCTCTCTATGATGCCGTCAACAAGGGAAAGATAACCGTAATATATTCCCGATTTTATGGAGTTTATGGTGTTTGTTCCCACAACTTTTTCACATTTCTCTATTTCAACTTCAGGTAATTTTGCCGTTTTCTGGTGAAGTATTGTGGCAGACAGCTTTACTCCGGGGCATATAACACCACCTATATACTCCCCATTTTCATTTATAACGTCAAATGTTGTAGCGGTACCGAAATCTATGATTATTGCTGGATATTTGTATGCAGAAAGTACAGCTGCAGCATTTACTATTCTGTCAGAGCCAACCTCTTTCGGATTCTCAATTTTTATAGGGACTCCAGTTTTCACCCCTGGCCCTACTACTATTGCTTCTCTTGAAAGATATTTTTTTGACAGCTTTGTGAAGGTGTATACCAGCTGCGGGACAACGCTTGATATTATTGTGCCCCTTATATCAGATATCTCTATATTACTATTTTTCAATAAGAGCATTATTATTGCTGCATATTCATCTGTTGTTTTTTGGTAATCAGTTGCAAGTCTTGAGTTAAAAATAATCTCATCTCTATTAAAAACGCCGATAACTATATTTGTATTCCCTATATCAACAGCAAAAATCATAAATCAATATCTCCCGAGATAATTTTCTTTTCAAAACCATTTTCATCCAATACAAGTAATTCCCCTTGTTCAGTTATACCCTTTTCTGTAAAAGTTTTCTTATCTCCATTTATATGTATCTTTATCTGCTTACCCAAATTTTCGCTATAATTACACCATTTTTCGATAATATCAATACTATTTTTCAGAAATTGTTGAAAAAATATTTCAAAGCTTACTATGATGTTACAGGCTATTTCACTAATGTTTTGCTTGAGGTTTGTCTCAATGAAAATTGATGTAGCTATCTTCTCCAAAGAATTATCAAAAAATTCCTGATTTACATTCAAGCCAACTCCAACTACAACCTTTTCCAGTTTGTTTCCAAGAAACTTTGATTCAAGCAATATACCCCCAATCTTCTTTTTATTAACTACGAGATCATTAGGCCATTTTATCCTCAAATCTATTATACTTTTTAAACCCTCAACTATAGAATAGGCTGTTAATATATTCAACGGTAGTAGTTTTTCTGTATGGAAAGGTGGCATAATAAAAGAGAGATATATATTCTCTGGTACTGTGGAATACCATACCCTGCCACTTCTCCCTTTTCCAGAAGTTTGGGTTTTTGCAATTATTACAGAAAAATATGGATAATTGTTTACCATCCCTTCAGAATTGGTAGAATCTATTGAATCAAAGTAATATATTTTATTATAAAACTTTGATTCTGAAGTTAAACGTTCATTTATAAAAGACAAATCAAGCATTTAATATCTTTTCTACTCTATTAGTAAGTTCTTCCAGTTTAGAGCTCTTGGTTATTTTACATGTATTGCCGTAGGGTGATAGATCCTCAAGATCGTCAGGGTTTGCAGTGTAAATTATTACAGGGACATCAGATTTTGCTCCTCTGATTATTTTAAGTACCTCTATTCCATTTAATTTTGGCATTCTTATATCAAGTATCACAAGATCAACATGTTCCTCTGCAAAGGACACTACAGCCTCATCCCCATCTACAGCGGTAATAACATTGTACCCCTTTTCCCATAGATCATCTCTGAGTAAAAGTCTTATATTAGCATCATCATCAACAACCAGTATAGTTTTCAACTATTCCTCCTGACATACGATTCTATTCATAAAGTTTTTTTTCTATAAAAAATTTGACAAATTTTTCATCAAGTTTATTTTTTTCCGCTTCTTCTTTTATTATATTAAGAGCAACGTCAATTGGTATGGCTTTCTTGTATGGCCTATCCTTAGATGTTAAAGCATCAAAAATATCTGCTATCGCCATGATTCTGCCATATGGGTGTATCTCATCCCCCTTTAATCCAAAAGGGTAGCCTGTTCCATCAATTTTCTCGTGGTGTTGACACGCTATTTTTGGAACATCCTTTAACTCTTTTGTCCATGGTATTGCTGAAAGATAAATATATGTGTATAGAACATGTTTCTCCATCTCTTTTCTCTCATCTTCAGTGAGGGAACCTTTTTTTACGATGAGTGAAATATACTCGTCTCCGTCCAGAAGTGTTGCTTCTCTTCCTTCCGGATCCGTGAAGCTTATCTCTTTGAGCTTTTCGAGAAACTGAGCTGTGTCATTTTCAAGAATAGTAGGTTCATTGGCTTTTGATATGAGTTCAAATATATTATCCGGTATATCTGCATTGGCTTTTGAAACTTTGAGATAGGCTATTTTGTATTTTATCTTTTCAAGCTTATCATCTGAGATCTTTTTTGCCTTTTGTAAAACATGTTCACGTACACCTATTTTACCAAAATCATGGAGTAGTGAAGCATATTTTAGCATTGTATACTGATCTTTAGTTAAGGTAAAATCTGGGAACCTCGATTTATCTTCAGCTATAGCCGAAGCTATTTTTAATGTCAGATTTGTTACCCTCTCAGTGTGCCCCCTTGTTATAGGATCCCTTGATTCTATCGCCTGTATGCTACCTTTTATAAATCCTTCCCACATCTTTTCTATTTCACTGTACAAAATACTATTTTCGAGGGAAACTGCAATGATACCACTCAGTGAATGGGAAACAATTTCGTCATCCTCTGTGAAATAGAATGGCTGGGCTTTCTTATTAATTAATTGCATAACCCCTATTAATTCACTTTTCCTATTTGTCAGTGGAATTGTGATTATAGATTTTGTTTTGTATCCTGAAAACTTATCAAATTCTTTGTTAAATTTGTATTTTTTAGAATTATCAATATTGTAGGCATCCTTTATGTTTAGAATTACCTTGTTTGTTCCAACATAACCTGCAATACTTTGTTCATCTAAAGGTATGGAAAATTCTTTAAATGGGATTTCTATCGAATCATTTTGGGTATATTTAAATATTAGAGTGTTATCAACATCGTTGAATAAAAATATACTCCCAGCATCAGCCTTTAGAATGTTGCGCACACTTTTTAGAGCAACTTCCATAAATTGATGTAGATCTTTTATCCCTACAAGCCGATAAACCATATCTATAAAATACTGTTCCATGCAGCTGTCTCCTCAGTTATTTCAACTATACAATCAAATTATAATATCTATTTTTAATATTTCTACAAAAATTTAAAATCCCAAATTTTCTCCTATAAGTATTACCTCTACGTTTGAAGGATTTGGTCTCTTTTCAATGATTGAAATTACTCTACATATCCTCTGTGGTGAATCGCAGTTAGTACAGTAACCAAGCTTTGCACATGGGGTATTTACATTTAGCCTTCTGGCGTTCATTGGGGATGCTATACGTTTTATTCTTTTTATACCATCATCAACATTTGTAACAACTTTATTTATTCCTGCTATTATGAGGGTTTTTTTAGGTCCAAAAAGCATAGCGTTGACTCTGTTGCCTACTCCGTCTATATTCACAAGCTTACCATCCTCTGTAATTGCGTTTGTTGAGGTCAAGAAGAGATCACAGGTCTGCTGACGCTTCCTTATTTCATGTTTTTCCTCCATAGAGATATCCGGGAGATTATGGTTCAAAATTTTTTTTCCATTTATAGCATCTCTTTCAAGGATTTTGAGATCTCTGATTATTGTCATCGATCCGCCTACTCCGATAGTTTCATGTTCTAATATAATTGTATCTATATATTTAAGAGCTGTATCAGATGTTTCATAGTATGATGCTCTAAACCCATTTTTTAAGAGAGAATTTATAACTATCTCTGCAATAGTCTGGTTATGCCATTTTTTTATCTCATTCATAAAAATACCTCCATTCAGATTATATACAGTATATTGAAACTATAGTCAAATGGTAGTTTATGTCAAACTTCAAATATTATTTTTATCTTTTTTTAGTTAAAACGTTGTTAAAAATTTTCTCTTGAAATGGTTGATTTTATAACCTATAATGTTTAAAAATATGTTGAGAGGGTTTTTATGAGCAAAAAGCTTAATATCCAGGATGTTTTTTTGAATTATGTCAGGAAAAAAAGGATTTCGGTAGTTGTTTATTTGGTTAACGGTGTTAAGGTTGAAGGTGTGGTAAAGGGTTTTGATAATTTTGTTGTAGTGTTGAAAGATGATTCACAGAAGATGATATATAAGCATGCAATATCTACAATTGCACCTTCAGAAGAGATAGAAGATATAACAACTTTAGAATAGTTTATGGTTTATGGCGGGGGAGTAAGAAGACCACAAGATGTTGTTTTATTTAATGCTGTAATGTACAATTGGAGTTTTATTGACGACCCTGTCTCTTTAGTGGAAAATTTTTTTGGTGAGGTTTTTGATAGAACGGAGACTATAGATTTCTCCCACACCGACTATTATGAAAAGGAGTTTGGTGGAGATTTGAAGAAGATCTTTTTAGCTCACAGGGTTACTTATCAGCCAGATAAATTAGTAGAGTTTAAATTGAGGGCCCTTGAGATAGAGGATAGATTTAAATGTGAAGGTAAGAGAAAGCTAAACCTTGACCCAGGTTATGTTGCCATTGAAAAGGTTGTGGCAGCCAGTACAAAAAATTTTACCCATAGAATATACATGGGTAAAGGCATATATGGAGATTTGCAGCTTCAAAGAAGGGGTAAGAGATATGAACCTCTCCCCTGGACATTTCATGACTATGCTTTAAATGCTACATTGTCTTTTTTTGATAGGGTTAGGGAGAAAATTATGGATGGTGGATTATGAATGTGAAATTTATTGCCAATTCTATTGGTGAGATAGTTATGGAGGGTTTAAAGAATATTAGAAGTAAAAGAGTTCCTCTTACAGCTACCACTCTGGCAAACTATCTCAAGGATGATGAGGATTTTAACAAAATATTTTCTAATATTGGAGATCCCCAGTCTATGAATGAGTTAAGGTTTTTTGTACTTGATAAGATACTGTTTTTTCAAAGTATAATACCTAATCAAGAACTCAATAGTCTTAAGTCTGAAATAGAAAAGGATGAACATAATTTAAATTTAAAAGGGCATATTATCTCCCTTATATCAATAATTGCTGAGTATCTGGATAAGGCTATAAACATTCAGAGTCGATTAAAAAATATAATTGATGAGATAGTTTTGAGATTTGATAAGACCTCTTCAAAATTGACAAATATATTGGATGAAAATAGCAAAGTACTAAAACATGATATAGAGGAAGACAAGTTATTGATAGATCAGCTTGGTGATGTGAACAGTAAGGTAATCAACGAATCTTCCCTTGAGAAGTTAAAACAGGTTGTACTAAGTAAAATAGATGATTTATCAAAGGAAATAAACAAGAAGATAGACAACAAAACTGTTGTACTTGATCATCTGGAGAAGGAAAAAGAGGTTGTAAATAAAGAGCTTACAGAGTACAGAACTAAAGAGGCTGAGCTTGAAAGACTTAAGAAAGATGTAGAAAGATATAAAATGGAATCAGTTACCGATCCCCTTACATCACTTTTTAATAGAAAATTTATGGCAAAAAAGATCATGGAGGAGATTGAAAGGTGTAAAAGGTACGGTTCCACCTTTTCCCTGATATTTCTTGATATAGACGATTTTAAGAAAATAAACGATGTCTATGGACATATAATAGGTGACTTTGTTCTTAAATACTTATCTGATATCATAAAATCAGAGCTCAGAAAAGCTGACTATGCCTTCAGGTATGGTGGGGAAGAGATGGTAATACTACTAGCAGAAACAGGAATTGAAAATGCTATAAAATTTTCGGAAAGACTCCTTGAAACTATAAGAAATACGGTATTCAAATATAAGTCAGAAAGTTTGAAGATAACTGTTAGTATGGGTGTGTCAGAATTTAATCCGGCAGAAACTATGGAGAATCTTATAAATAGAGCTGATATGGCGATGCTAAGAGCTAAAAGAGAAGGTAAAAATAGGATAGTAAGTGGATAATATCTCTGTTTTTTTTCAAAAAGATAGATTAACTCAAGATGAGATTGTATTTTTAAGAAACCATTTAAAAGCAGAAGCTGATTTCTCTAATTATGGAGAGATTTTTATAAAGCATGGGATATTAGACAATATTGGTGTGGATCTTCTTCTAAAAAAAGCAAATGAAAACCAGTTAAAACTTATATCTTCCAAAACGCTACCAATAAAATATGAAATGTACCCTATTCTTGTTTTTCTTATGGTAAAAAATTACCCCGAGCATTATAGGTTGATCTTTGAATTTATAAGGGATTTTGATCTTAATGTAAAAAGGAATATAGTGAGGGATAATCTTTTTACTGGAAAATATCTCTATTTCTTATGTAAGCTTATGAAGAATGATCCGCAGTTTGTTGCTGAACTTATTTCAGCATCAAAAATTGACGATGATACCCTTAAAATAATTATTTCTTCAACTGAGCCTGAAGTTCTCTTTAGAATTTCAAACCTCAAGCATCTTCTGATAAAAAATGTAAATATCATCAGGGGTATTTTGAACAATCCATATACCCCAGATGAGTCTGTAATTGCTTTAAAGCAACTACTTGTAGATATTAACGAGGAGAGTATTGAATTAGAAAAAGATGCGGTAACTGAAAATCAGGATAAAAAAGATGAAGAGGAAAAACCTAAAACCTTTATAGATAAAATAGATAAAGAGATTGAGGAAAGTCTAAGTCAAAAAATATCCAAAATGAGTACCCCTGAGAAAATAAAATTAGCACTCAAGGGTAACAAGAGTGCAAGGATGGCTCTTATAAAGGATCCAAATAAGCAGATATCTACTTCTGTATTAGATAATCCAAAGATAACAGAAGATGAGATATCTTTTATAGCAAAAAATAAGTCTACGCCTGAGCATATAATGAGGGAGATAGTTAGAAATAATACATGGATAAATAATTATAATATACTCAGGGACATAATGTTTAATCCTAAAACCCCCATAGATATAACCATGGCTCAATTGGGGAAGATGTCTGTTTCAGACCTTGAAAAGCTTTCAAAATCTAAGGATATCCCTTCTGCGCTTAAAAATCAGGCTCAACGAATGTTTATTGTCAAAACGGTGAAGAAATGAAACATATCTTATTTTTGTTAATTTTGGCTGGTTTGTTGGCCTATTTAACGTTTGGTAATAATGGTCTTTTACAATATAGAGATCTTGTAAAGATTAGAGAGAAGTATAGAAAGGAGTCTATGGAGTATGATTTAAAAATATCAAAACTTAAAGAGGAGATAGAGCTTTTAAAAAATGACAGAGATTATCTTGAGATGGTTATAAAAAAGGAATTGAATTTTAAGAAAAAAGATGAAGATCTTTTTATTATATTAGGTAAAGATGAAGCAGTTTACAGTAACAGAGATAACCAGAGTTCTAAAAAATCTAATTGAATCTAACTTTGATGGTATTGTTTCTGTCGAAGGTGAGATTTCAAATCTTTCAATATCTCCCAGTGGACATCTCTATTTTGTTTTAAAGGATGAAAATGCTCAGATAAAGGTAGCTTTATTTAAGAAATTTATTTTGCTTAATAGGGGATATACCCCAAAAAATGGTGACAGTGTAATTGTTTATGGTGAACTTACTGTTTATGAAGCAGATGGTAATTATCAGATTATTGCCAGAAAGATTGAGTATAGGGAAATTGGAATATTTTATAAAAAGTTTGAGGAGACAAAGAAAAAGTTAGAAGCTGAAGGGTTGTTTGATAAAATTATAAAGAAAAAAATTCCAGATATTATTGAAAAAGTAGCTGTTATAACTTCTCCTAATGGGGCAGCATTTAAGGATTTTATGAAAATCTTACGTGACAATAAGGTCCCTTTAGAGGTTCACCTATGGGGTGTTCAGGTTCAGGGGGCTCAGGCAGTGAATGAGATTGTTACAGCTCTTGATAATGTATCTCGATATGGTAATTATGATCTTGTCATCCTTATGAGAGGTGGTGGTTCCCTTGAAGATCTGGCTATTTTTAATGATGAATTTATAGCCAGGGGGGTTTCAAATCAAAAAAATCCTACTATAACTGCAATAGGTCATG
>JAIWOA010000019.1 GCA_020217115.1 Calditerrivibrio sp.
AGCGTGATACTACAATAGTCGATTTTGTTGCTGATATGAGGGTTCCAACTCCCACTGCTGCTGCGAATATAATTGTTGACAGATTCAATAGTTTGAGAAATAGGGTAGAAAATTACAGTAAAGATATGATAATATATATGGATAAAGTCTTTTTTAAGAGAAGTCAAAGATTTGACATATTGTCCTTAAAATTGGATAAAAATTCTCCCGGTGCAAGGATAGGTATGGTAAAGGATTTTCTTTTGTTTTGTCAGAACAGTATGATATCTGTATTGAATTACAAAATAAAAGATTTTGATAGTGCCTTAGACTATTTCAATTCATACATTAAAAATAATGGTCCTTTGCAGAAATTAAATCAATTTAAAAGTAGAATAGAACTTATTGAACATAAAATAAAAGATAGAATGTTTAATAGAGAAAAAACTTTGTTAGATTATATTTCCAATGTGGAATTTATGTTGAAATCCTTAGATCCAACAAATTTACTGAAAAAAGGTTATTGCATAGTAAAGAAGGGGGATAAGATTGTATCAGATGTAGGTGATGTGGCTCTTGAAGATATTCTTGAAATTAAAGTAAAAAATGGTTATATAAAAAGTTCGGTTGTTGCTAAAAAGATATTGGAGGAATAAAGTGGATAGAATCCCAATAACGAAGGAAGGATTTGAAAGGCTTAAGAAGGAGTTAGAAAGGCTTAAGACAGTTGAGAGAAAAGATGTTATAGAGGCTATCAAAGAAGCGAGGGCTCATGGTGATCTGAGTGAGAATGCTGAATATGATGCTGCAAAAGAGAGGCAGGGTATGATAGAGGCAAAGATTGCCGAGCTTGAGTCTAAAATGGGCAGATTTGAGGTTATAGATACATCAAATTTTACTGGTGACAGGGTAGTGTTTGGTGTTTATGTTGAAATAGAAAATGTTGATAATGGAGATAGAAAAAAATATCGCATAGTTGGACCAGATGAGGCTGATATCTCCAAAGGGTATATTTCAGTTATTTCTCCAATTGCCAAAGCTCTTATGGGTAAAGGTGTAGGTGACACTGTACTGGTTAGGGCTCCAGCTGGTGATAAGGAATACGAGATTTTAAATATTGAGATTAAATAAATAGATGCCTTCTATACTTATTGTAGACGATGAGAAATCCTTGAGGGAGGTTTTGGAGATACTTTTTAGTAATGAAGGTTTTGATGTCTTTACTTCAAAAAATGTTTCAGAAGCTATTACTATACTGGAGGGAAATAAGGTAGATGTTGTTCTATCAGATTTAATTCTTGGGAAAGAAAGTGGCTTAGATTTAGCAAGGAGTGTAAATGGGATGGGTTTAAATATTCCATTTGTACTGATCACTGCCTATGCAAGCCCTGAAACAGCCATGGAATCTGTAAAGCTTGGTGTAATAGACTATATATCAAAACCCTTTGACAATGATAAATTAGTCAATATGATAAAAAAACTTATCAGCAAAGGTGAGCATCTCAGGGAGATTCCAGAGTTAGATGAGATAGTTGGCAATAGCTCATTTGTAAAGGAGCTTAAAAAGAAAATATGTGATGTTGCAGAAGGTGATGCTACAGTACTTCTGTCTGGTGAGTCAGGTACGGGTAAGGAATTGGTAGCCAGGGCTATACACAGGATAAGCAAAAGGGGGAAAAACAATTTTATTGCAGTAAATTGTGGTGCAATCCCATCTGATCTGTTAGAATCGGAGTTTTTTGGTTATAAAAAGGGTGCTTTTACAGGTGCGTATAGTGACAAAAAAGGTCTTTTTGAAATGGCATCAGGTGGTACTATATTTTTAGATGAAATTACAGAATTGCCCTTAAACATGCAGGTAAAATTATTAAGGGTTCTTCAGGAAAGAAAAGTTATGAAGGTTGGTTCATCTGAAGAGATAGATATTGATGTTAGAATTATATCAGCAACTAATAGAAACATAGACAATGAGGTTGATGCTGGCAGATTTAGAAAAGATCTTTACTATAGGATAAATGTTGTTCAGATTGAGATGCTCCCTCTCAGGGATCGGATGGAGGATATCGAACCCCTTGCTAAATTATTTCTGAAGAAGTTTTCTGCTCAAATGGGGAAGAATATTTCAGAGATATCTTACCCTGTAATTGAGATACTAAAATCCTACGAATATAAAGGTAATGTAAGGGAGCTGCAGAATATCATAGAGAGGGGTGTTACATTAGAAAAGTCTGATAGATTACTACCTGGAAGTATTTTGGGGTATTTTTCTATAAAAAATAATGGTCATGATAGTTTATTACCTGAATTAAAGGTCAATGGGAAGGTAGATCTGGAAAAGGTACTTGAAACTGTGGAAAAAAAGTATATAACCTGTGCATTGAATCTTTCCAATAATAATCAGAGTAAGGCGGCCAGAATGTTGGGAATTAGTCTAAGGGTACTTAGATATAAGATGAGTAAGTACAATGTTAAATAAAAAAATACTTAATTTACCCAACCAGCTGACATTGTTGAGGGTTTTTTTAATACCCTTTTTTCTCATCTTTTTATATATAAATAAGCCATATTCAGATGTAGTTGCAACGGTACTTTTTGTGATTGCAGGTGTTACTGATTATGTAGATGGCTATCTTGCCAGGAGATATGAAATAGTTACAGATTTCGGGAAAATACTTGATCCTGTCGCAGACAAGATCTTAACTGCTTCAAGTATGATTGTACTGGTGGAGATTGACAGACTGGCTGGCTGGATAGTTATTGTTATGTTGTCAAGGGATTTTATAATTGGTGCATTGAGGAATATTGCTGCCAGTAGAGGTGTAGTTATTGCTGCTGGTTTTTCTGGTAAGGTTAAAACTGTATTGCAGATGATAGGTATTGGGTGTTTGATATTTAATGGCTATCTGTTGGGGCTTAATACTTTTATAGTTGGTACCATTATCATATACATTGCCCTTTTTGTATCAATATATTCCTGTGTGGTTTATTATATACAGTACTTTAAAAATCAGGAAATATGAATAAAGTCTATATTTATAAGATAGATAATTATGAATCTCTTGATCCTCTTGTTTCAGGTTATTTTGAAAATATAAAATCAAGATTTGAAAAACAGAAAACTATACTTTTAAAGCCAAACCTATTGCAGGCATCCCCTCCTGAAAGAGCTATTACAACAGATCCAGCTTTTGTAAGGTCAGTTATATCAGCTTTGAGAAAGTTAGGTAATTTTAATATTATCCTTGGTGATAGTCCTGGTGCCAATATGAATTATAAAAAGGTGCTGGAGAAGACAGGTATAGATAAGGTTTGTGAAGAGTTAGGGGTTGAAATAATCAGATTTGAGAGTTTTAAACCACAGCAGAGGAATGGATTTATCTATACAGGAATCGTTGATGAGGTAGATGTAATAATCAATATGCCAAAACTTAAAACCCATTCCCTTACAGGTCTCACTCTGGGGGTTAAAAATCTATTTGGACTTATTCCTGGAAGTAATAAAGTAAGTTTTCATCGAAATTATCCAAACAATAGTGATCTTGGTGGCAAGATATTGGAGTTTTATTCCCTTTTCCATGAAAAGGTAATTACTCTACTTGATGGGGTTATTGCCCATGAGGGGGATGGTCCATCGAGGGGTAACTCTACATATTTGGGGTTAGTAGCTTTTTCTGAAGATACTATCGGTTTGGATATGGCTGTCACAAAGGCATTGGGGCTTGATGTAAGCTTTTGTAAAACTAATCCTGTCAAGTACAGCTATGAGGTTGCTACGGAGAATATAACTTTTAAAAATATAAAATTGCCTATCAGTATGAGGGTAAAGGTGCCAGACTATGTAAAAAAATGGGTTTCAGATAGAATATATGTTAAACCATTTATAGTTGGGAAAAAATGTATAAAATGCGGTTTTTGTAAAAATAGTTGTCCTGCTGATGCCATAGAATATAGTGAATCTGGTTATAGAGTAATTGATACGAAATGTATAGAATGTTTCTGTTGTCACGAAGTGTGTGAATCAGATGCCATATATCTAAGGAGGTCGATTATGCATAGGATGTTTGTAAAATGATTGTCTATATAATTGCTGCTATATGTTGTTACCTTTTAGGTTCGATACCTTTTTCCTACATACTGGTAAAGTCTATCAAGGGTGTAGATATAAGAACCCTTGGCAGCAAAAATGTTGGTGCTACGAATGCTGGTAGGATATTAGGTTTTAAAGGTTTTTTAGTAGCATTTTTACTTGATATGCTAAAGGGTTATATCCCTATACTTATCTTTGGGAAAATATTTAATTTTTCCATCGAATTGCAGCTACTGTTTGGAATTATTGTTATTTTGGGACATACCTTTACAATTTTTTTAAATTTTAAAGGGGGAAAGGGTGTTGCTACTGCGGTTGGTGTATATCTGGCAGTGAGCCCGCAGAGTCTTGTAATTGCTTTAATTGTTTTTTTGGTTGTAGTGGGTATATGGAGGATGGTATCTTTAGGTTCTATTACTGCGGCGTTGACATTATTGGTTAATATTGTATATAGTGAAACTTCGATGGTTGTAAAAGTTTTTACTGCCATTCTTGTGTTTTTTGTTATATATAAACATAAAGAGAATATAAAAAGGATAGTTAACGGCACAGAAAAAAAGATAGGAGATAAAGTTGGTTAATCCACTAATTGTTATGCAAGAGGCAGTTCAGCTTGCCCTTATGGGTAAGGGGTATACAATGACAAACCCCAATGTAGGTGCAGTTATTGTAAAGAATGGAAGGATTATTGGACGAGGTTACCATACAGCATTTGGTATGCACCACGCCGAGATAGAGGCGCTTAAAGATTGTTCAGAAAGTCCAGAGGGTGCTGACTTGTATGTAACCCTTGAACCATGCTCTTCCCATGGTAAAACTCCTCCATGTACAGATGCAATAATAGGAGCAGGAATTAAAAGGGTTTTTATCGGAGTTGTGGATCCAAATCCTGTAAATAGTAATAAGGGTATAAGCAAACTTATGGATGCTGGGTTAGAGGTTTTTCTCGGATATGCTGAGGATCTCTGTGCAGAGATAATAGAAGATTTTGCAAAATTTATTTATACTGGTAAACCTTACGTTACTCTAAAGGCGGCTACTTCCATAGATGGCAAGATAGCTACTGCAAATAATGATTCAAAATGGATTTCTAATGAATCGTCAAGGATATATGTACAGTATTTGCGTTCGGTTAGCGATGCAATACTGGTTGGTATCGATACTGTTATGTCAGACAACCCTATGCTCAATGTTAGGAATTTTTCAAGGGATAAAGAACCTTTAAAGATTGTTCTGGATACTAATTTGAAAATTCCCATTGACTCCAATGTTGTGAATGATATGGGTAGATATCTGATATTGGCTACATCCGTTAATGATGAAGAAAAAATTTCAAAACTTGAAAAATTTGGAGTTAGAACGATTGTCTGTAACAAAAAAGATGGTTTGGTAGATGTAAATGATCTTACAGACAGGTTAATTAAGGCAAATATTTTAAATATCCTTGTTGAGGGGGGAAGTAAGGTTTTTGCTTCATTTATAAAAGAAGGTCTTGTTGACAAACTATATCTTTTTACTGCTAATAAAATTATTGGCGGAGATGGAATCCCCCTATTTGGTAGTATAGGTGTTAGGAATATGCAGGATGCTGTTAAATGCCATTTAGTTGATTCAAAAAAGTTTGAAGATGATACTTTGAATGTTTACAAATTTTCAGATTATAGAAAGAATATTTTAGAACTGACTGAAAAATATAGGAATAGATGTAAGATTGTATGTTCACAGGGATAGTTGAAGAGGTTGGATCGATTATTTTCATCAGAAAAAATGGTGAAAATGGTGACATCTCTATAAAATGTTCAAAGGTACTTGATGGTACAAAGATAGGTGATTCTATCTCAGTTGATGGGGTATGTTTGACAGTTACAGGGATAGAATCTGGAAGTTTTACTGCAGATGTTTCCTATGAAACTCTTAGTAAAACCACCCTTGGGTCATATTCGCCAAATACAAAAGTTAACCTTGAAAGGGCTTTGACTTTGAGCACACGATTAGGTGGTCATTTGGTACTTGGACATGTTGATTCTGTAGGGACTATCTTGAGGATGACGAAAAGGGGTAGTAGTATAGAATTGGATATAGGGGATTTTGAGAGTGTAAAAAAGTATATAGCAAACAAAGGTTCGATTTGTGTTAACGGTATTAGTCTGACTGTATCCAATCTGGATAGTAGTAGATTTTCCGTTGCAGTTATACCACATACATTTAATGAGACATCTTTAAGGTATAAAAAACCGGGAGATAAGATAAATCTTGAGGTAGATGTGGTAGCAAGGTATATAGAAACACTATTGCAAAATAGTTCTAAAGACAATAATATAGCCAATAAAATATATCAAATGTATTAAGGGGTAGAGATGAAAAGTGATGTGAGGATAGGAATTGAAGAGGCGATAGAAGAGATTAGAAACGGGAGGATGATAATCCTTGTGGATGATGAAGATAGGGAGAATGAGGGTGACCTTGTAATAGCTGCTGATTTTGTTTCCCCTGAAGCTATCAATTTTATGGCAATGTACGGTAGGGGTCTTATTTGTCTAAGTCTTACTGGTAAAAGATGTGACGAACTTGGATTAAACCTTATGGTATCTGAGAATAATAATTCAACAAAATTTGGGACAGCTTTTACTGTTTCGATAGAGGCAAAAGAGGGGGTAACTACCGGTATATCTGCCCATGATAGGGCAAGAACAATAAAAGTTGCCATTGACCCAAAATCTACAGCCTCAGATCTTGCAAGGCCAGGTCATATCTTCCCATTGAGGGCAAGGGATGGAGGTGTTTTGGTGAGAGCTGGTCAGACTGAGGGTTCCGTGGATCTATGCAGATTAGCAGGGTTAACTCCTGCAGCTGTTATATGTGAAATTATGAAAGATGATGGGACAATGGCCAGAATGCCTGATCTTGAGATCTTTGCCAGAGAACATAAAGTTAAAATAGTTACTATAGCAGACCTTATAGCCTACAGATTAAAAAATGAGACCATTGTTGAGGAGTCTGCAAGTGCAAATTTGCCAACATTATTTGGGAATTTTGTTATAAAAGGGTTTAAAAATCTGATTGATGGTCAGGAAGCTGTAGCTCTTATAAAGGGGGATATTGATTGTGAAGAACCTGTTCTGGTAAGGGTTCATTCCCAATGTCTTACTGGTGATGTTTTTGGTTCTCTTAGGTGTGATTGCAGATCACAGCTCCACTGTGCATTGAAAATGATAGAGGAGAAAGGGAAGGGTATTTTATTGTATATGTTCCAGGAGGGAAGAGGTATAGGTATATTAAATAAGATTAAAGCCTACGATCTTCAGGATCATGGATATGACACTGTTGAGGCAAATATACATCTTGGTTTTAAAGATGATTTGCGCGACTATGGTTTTGGTGCACAGATATTAAGATTTTTGAATGTAAAAAGGATGAGTTTGCTCACGAACAATCCAAGGAAGATTAAAGCACTTTCTGGTTATGGTATAGATGTAGTGGACAGGGTTCCAATAGTCTGCGACATAAGACCTGAAAATATAAGATACCTTGAAACAAAAGAAGATAAGCTTGGTCATAAGCTTAATATAAGACGTACAAAAAAATAGTAAGGGGTTAGAAAATGAAGGTAGATACATTTGAAGGAAGGTATGAAGGTAAAGGATTAAAGATTGCTATTGTAGCTTCAAGATTTAACGATTTTGTAGTGAAGAGTCTTGTATCTGGTGCTGTTGATGCGCTGATCAGACACAATGTAGATGAGAAGGATATCTCTGTATTTAAAACACCGGGAGCTTTTGAAATCCCATTGTTGTGTAAAAAATTGGCTAAAACTGGTAAGTATGATGCTGTTATTGCTTTGGGAGCTGTGATAAGGGGATCTACTCCACATTTTGACTATGTGGCAGCTGAAGTATCAAAAGGTGTTGCAAAAGCATCATATGATACTGAAGTTCCTGTAATTTTTGGTGTATTAACTACAGATACAATAGAGCAGGCAATAGAGAGGGCTGGAACAAAATCTGGAAACAAAGGTGCAGAAGCTGCAATGGGTGCAATAGAATTTGTAAATTTGATAAAGGAACATAAAATTTAATGAGCAGTAAAAGAGAGTTTAAAATAAGAAAATACGCCTTTAAAATATACTATAGCTTTCTTCAATCGGATGAAAAGATAGAAGTTATTGCAAATAGTATGGTACGTCATAACAATGCTGAAAAAGAGCTTGTTGAAAGAGGAATAGAGATTATTAATGCTTCCATTGAGAAAATTGATTATTCCGATAATTTGATATCCAAATATTTGAGAAAAGATTGGAGTATTGATAGGTTACCATTGTTGGATCTAATTATTTTGAGACTTGCAATATATGAAATATTTCAATCAAAGGATGTTATAAAAGTAATAGATGATTATGTGTCGATTTCCAGTAGATACTCAGAACCTATGAGTCCTGATTACATAAATGGTATACTGGAAAAAATAAAGAAAGATTTTGGCTTAGGGAAGTAGATGGTAAAACATATATTCCTTTCATATCCTTATGTATCAAATAACAAATATTACGATATATTTCCTCTGTTTCTTGACTATGATATGGTAAATAGATTTCCACGTGGTATGGCAGCAAAAATTGATTTGATTTCATTGGGTGAGGTTTACAATACTTTTTTAAAATTGAACGATATAAAGGAAATAATCTATATGTTGAAAAAGAATTTATGTTTTGACAAAGGTTTTTTTTTGACAGATTTCAATCTCTTAATGGATAATATTATGCATTATTCCAGATTGTTAAAGAATTTTGAGTATGACTATTTATATTTTGAAGATTCAACCATTATTGATTTCGAAAAATTGTCAGAAATTTTGGGAAAAAATATATTTGTAGTGGAGTTTATGTGAGTTTTGATACCTATAAAATTAAATTTATTGCAAATCGTAATCAAATTTTGTATATAAACAGTGTACTTGATTCTTATGAAGGAATTGGAATTATGAGAACAATTGATAAGGCTAAGGGTCTTGTTTCTGTTTATTCAACTGATATGCAGTACAAAATTGTGCTGGCACTCCTTTCTGCTCTCAAAAAAGAGGGAGTTTTTATCGATAATATTTCTGTAGAAAAAAGTGAAGATGTGGATAATTGGTGATTTATGGAACTTAACTTAACGAAAAAGTATATGATTTTTGAAATATCAAAAAGTAATACAAAGGATAATAGGCCATATCTGAAGATGACTTTGCTGGATAAGGATGGGAGTCAGCTGCAGGGTATAATGTTTGATAGTAATAAGTTAAAATTTGAGCCAGAAAAGGGTGATGTTGTAAATGTTACTGGGAGTGTACAGAGTTATAATGGTCAGTTTCAGGTTAAAATTACAAATATGGAGAAGAGCTCTTCGGAAGATGCTGCAGAGTTTTTACCAAAGGGTAATTTTGATGAGAATGAGCTTTTTAAAGAATTTGTTTTTTTTATAAAAGGTAATCTAAGAGATAGACATATTTTAAACCTGTTTTCCAGATTTGTTTCTGATACTCAAACAATAGATAAATTTAAGAAAATGCCAGCTGCCAAGAATGTTCATCATGCCTATATAGGTGGGCTACTCGAACATACTTTTTCAGTTGTAAAGCTTGCTGTTATGATGGGTGACTATTATAAGGGGATTGTTAGCAAAGACTTATTAATTGTTGGAGCAATTTTTCATGACATGGGCAAAATCTTTGAGCTTGATATCTCTAAAGGTTTTGATTACACAGATAGCGGTAAGTTAATAGGGCATCTGTTGTTGGGCATTGAACTTGTTAATAATTATTGTAGAGATATAGATGGTTTCCCAGATGAATACAGAAATCTTATAAATCATATGATAGCGAGTCATCATGGTTTGCTTGAGTTTGGTTCACCAAAAAAACCTAAAACTGTTGAAGCTCTTATTCTTCATCATATAG
>JAIWOA010000020.1 GCA_020217115.1 Calditerrivibrio sp.
ATGATATGGATGCGAAGCTGAATACTTTCAAATCGATATTTATAAAGGATGGTGTTTTGAGTGGTGGTTGGAGTAATTATGACAGATTACTTGAAAGGCAGATTTTTAATCATAATATACAGGAGGAAGGAGAATGAATGAATCTTTGGGACCTAAAAAAATAATATTGGGTGTCCAGTTTTTATTTGTAGCTTTTGGGGCACTTGTACTTGTGCCACTGCTTACCGGTCTTGATCCTGCAATAGCTCTTTTTACAGCTGGTGCCGGTACATTGCTATTTCAATTTATAACAAAATCTATGGTTCCTGTATTCCTTGCAAGCTCCTTTGCTTTTATTGCCCCCATTCAGTATGGAGTTAAAAATTTTGGGGTTGCTGCAACCCTTGGAGGTCTTGTAGTATCTGGTTTGGTGTATGTTTTTTTCTCTTTTTTAATATACAAAGGTGGTATAAAAGCCATAGAGAGGATACTTCCCCCAATAATAACTGGACCTGTTATAATGGTTATTGGTCTTAACCTTGCACCTGTAGCTGTTAATATGGCAAAAAGTTTCGATGGCAGTGGTAAATTCAACGGTAGCGCAATGGTTATTTCCATGATTTCACTTTTAACGGCTGTTTTAGTTGTTATGTACGGGAAAAGACTTTTGAGTCTTATACCTATATTAATGGGTATAATTGTTGGGTATATCGTTTCTGCCATCATGGGTGTTATTGATATATCTCCAATTTTAAATGCGAAGTGGTTTGTTATCCCATGGGTAGAAGCAATTAAAAACGGTAGCTATGCTTTACCAATATTTGATACCAATGCAATACTCTTTATATTGCCTGTTGCTATAGCACCTGCAATTGAGCATGTTGGAGATGTTCTGGCAATATCTTCTGTGTCTGGTAAAAATTATATAGAAAACCCTGGTTTGCACAGAACAATACTTGGGGATGGGCTTGCTTCATCCTTTGCAGCATTTTTAGGTGGACCACCTAACACTACATATTCTGAGGTTACAGGTGCAGTTGCCCTTACAAAAGCAACAGATGTTATTTACATGAGGATTGCTGCCATAACTGCTATCTTACTTGCTTTTATAGGGAAATTGAATGCTGTTCTAAAAACAATTCCGGTCCCTGTAATGGGAGGTATTATGATCCTTTTGTTTGGGATGATTGCTGCCATAGGGGTTGGAACTTTAGTGAGAAACAGGGTTGACATGGCTAAAGCAAGGAATCTTGTTATTGTATCTATAATACTCGTATTAGGTATTGGTAATATGGTGATTAGCTTTGGTCCAATTACTCTTGGTGGGATAGGTTTGGCAGGTGTAGTGGGTATATTCTTAAATTTAATTTTGCCTGAGGATAGATAATGGATAGATTTGATAATTTTATACTTGTGGAACACCCTTTGATAAGTCACAAGCTCACATTTATTAGAGATGAAAATACCAGTAAAAAGGAATTTAAAGAGCTTATAGATGAAGTTGCTCTACTTATGGCCTACGAAATAACCAGAGATTTTCCCATTGAAGAGGTTACAATCAAAACACCTATCTGCGAAACTAAATCCTACATCCTTTCTGGTAAAAAAGTTGCTCTTGTGCCTATATTGAGAGCGGGGCTCGGGATGGTTGATGGTATTTTAAAGCTTATACCTTCGGCAAGAGTTGGCCATATAGGTTTGTATAGAGATGAAAAGACTTTAAAACCTGTTAGCTACTACTTTAAGATACCATCCGACACAGATAACAGAGATTTTATATTGATAGATCCTATGTTGGCTACTGGTGGGTCTGCTGTGGCTGCGGTTGATATGTTGAAAAAAGCTGGAGCAAAAAGTATCAAATTTATGTGTTTGATAGCTGCTCCTGAAGGTTTAAAAAAACTTTGCTCTGCACACCCTGATGTTAAGGTATATGCAGCTGCCCTCGATGAAAAATTAAATGAAAAAGGGTATATTGTTCCCGGATTAGGAGATGCAGGTGACAGAATCTTCGGGACAAAATAGCCAGTTAAGTTTATTCATAAAGATACGAAATGTTTTTTTGACAGGCATTTTTGCCTTATTGCCTCTCGTTGTTTCATACTATTTCCTTGACTTTCTTTTCAATAGCATGACAGGTTTTGTTCTCCCATATATTGATACATTGGATCTTAAATATTCTATCGGTATGCCGATGTTTACTAAAAAGATGATATCTTTTTTTCTCTTTTTGCTGATTGTTTTTTTGGCTGGTATCATTACAAAAAACTATTTTGGCAAGAAGTTAATTATCTATTTTGAGAGGATCATAGAGAAAATCCCCCTTGTAAAGACTGTATACAACGCTACAAAGCAGATTATTGTCACTTTCCAGTCAACTAAAACTGATACATTTAAAAAAGTTGTTCTGGTGGAATATCCAAGAAAAGGTTTGTATTCGATAGGATTTGTTACTAATAATAGAAATATTCTACAGGATGGTAAAGAATATGATTACTATTCTGTATTTATTGTTACCACCCCCAATCCAACATCTGGTTTTATAATAATAGTTCCTAAAAGTGATGTTATTGTTATCGATATCTCTGTCCAGGATGCTTTCAAGTATATTATGTCTGCTGGGGTGCTGCTCCCAGAAAATAAAATAAAAAGTTTGGAAGATAAAGACGATGTATAGTAATATGGGCCTTATAGGGAAACCTCTTACCCATACGTTATCTCCATTTATACATAACTATTTTTTATATAAAAACAGTATCAATGGTGGATATTGCTGTTTTGATATCTATGAAGATGAACTGGGTAAAATTGTAGAGTTTTTTAAAAAGACTAATTTTAAGGGTTTTAATGTTACATTGCCATATAAAGAGACTATAATAAAATTTCTTGACCAGATTGATGATGATGCAAGGTATATGAACTCTGTGAATACAGTAAAGATAGATGATGGTAAATTGATTGGCTATAATACAGATATTTATGGGATATTAGAAACATTTAATCTTTACGAGATATCCCCGATTGATAAAAAGATACTGATAATAGGTGCTGGAGGAGCTTGTAGAGGACTCTTTTATGTATTAAAAAAACTTGGTTATGGTTTTATAGATATAGTTAATAGGAACTTATCAAAGGCAGAAAAGCTTGTTAAAGAGTTTAATATTGAAAATTTTAGGTTATTTGAGGTCAACAAGCTAAATTCTTTTGATAATTCTTTGAAATATGATATAATAATAAATACAACAAGTGTTGGTTTGACAGGAGATAATATTTACAATTTTGAAAAATTATCTGCTGATATTGCCTTTGATATGCAGTACTCATTAAGTGGAGAGACATTGTTTTTGGGTAAAGTGATTTCAGATAAAAAAGTAGATGGTCTTCCTATGCTCATATGTCAGGCTTATCAGGCTTTTAAGATATGGAGTGGACTGGATTTTGAAAACGATTATCAAGATATAATTAGTAGGCTAAGGAGTAGGAGATGATTTCGACTAAAATTGGAGCCATACTGTTAAGTGAAAATCTTATTACAGAAGAACAGCTGTTAAAGGCGATGGAGATACAGAAGAAAGAGGGTGGGAGATTAGGTTCAATACTTGTAAAGCTTGGTTTTATAGACGAGCATAAGATAGCTGAGTTCTTAAGTCAACAATATGGAGTACCTTATGTTGATCTTAAAGATTTAAAATTGGATATGAATATTGTTTCTTTGATACCGAAAGATCTATGTAGAAAATATATGGTTGTCCCCTTTGATAAGGTTGGAAACAATCTCCATGTAGCCATAGCTGACCCATCTAATGCTTATGCATTAGAAGATTTAAGATTTATTACTGGCTATACCATAAAGCCGTTTGTAGCTGTTGAATCTGCAATACACAAGGTTCTTGATGCAGAAAGCAGTAATGAATTGGCCATTAACTCACTGATCGATGAAAACTTTGATATAGATGATCTTCAGTTTGAGGATATCTCCGAGAAAGAATTATCTGTTGAAGCATTAAAAAAAGAGGTTGAAGATACTCCAGTAGTAAGATTGGTAAGTCATATTTTGCATGAGGCTATAAAAAGGGGAGCATCAGATATACATGTTGAACCATATGAGAAAGATTTTAGAGTTAGACTGAGGATTGATGGAGTTATGAATGATCTTTTGAAACCACCAAAAAATGTGAAAGATGCGGTGATTTCAAGGCTAAAAATCCTTGCAGAACTGGATATTGCTGAAAAAAGGTTACCTCAAGATGGTAGAATAAAGCTTAGATTACCAAATAAAACTGTTGATATGAGGGTATCAACGCTGCCTGTGCTTTTTGGAGAAAAAGTTGTTCTTCGTTTACTTGATAAAAGTAATTTACAGCTTGATCTTGAAAAGTTGGGGTTTGAACCATCTTCTCTGGAAAGATTTTTAGCTGGAATAGAGAGCCCTTATGGTATGGTTTTGGTTACAGGACCTACCGGTAGTGGTAAATCTACCACACTTTATTCGGCATTGAGCAGGCTGAACAAGGTTGATGTAAACATTATGACAGCGGAGGATCCAGTCGAATATAATCTTTTTGGAATAAATCAGGTTCAGATAAGGGATGAGATCGGTTTAAATTTTGCGGCAGCTTTGAGATCATTTTTGAGGCAAGACCCTGATATTATAATGGTTGGTGAGATAAGGGACTATGAAACAGCTGAGATTGCTATAAAGGCGGCATTGACAGGACACCTTGTTCTTTCTACTCTTCACACCAATGATGCACCAAGTACAATAAATAGACTTTTAAATATGGGAATAGAGCCTTTTTTAGTAGCATCGTCCACTGTTGTCATACTTGCCCAGAGACTTGCAAGGAAGATATGCTCCAGGTGTGCTGAGAAAATAAAAATACCTGCTGAAGCACTACTTAATGTTGGTTTTTCTAAGGATGAGATAAATAGTTTTGTTCCAATGAAGGGTAGGGGTTGTGATGAATGTGGAGGAACTGGCTATAAAGGTCGTGTGGCATTGTATGAAGTTATGAGTGTCACAGAAAATATCAGGGAACATATCTTAAGGGGTTCTAATGCCAATGAACTTAAGAGAGCTGCTATGGAAGATGGTATGATTACATTAAGAAGAAGCGGCCTTGAGAAAGTTAAAAAAGGTATCACAACCATTGAAGAGGTTGTAAGGGTTACATTTGCAGATTAATTTTAAAAAGGGGGTTTTATGTCTGAGATAAATGAAGGTCAGGATAGCAAATACTCTTTACAAGAGCTTTTACAAAAGATGATAGAGCTTGATGCCACAGATTTACATCTTACCGTAGGTGCTCCACCAATATACAGGGTTAATGGTGATCTTGAGCGTGTGGGAAGTGAAATAATGCTACCCAATGACACCAAAAAAATATGCTATGGAATAATGACGGAGGCACAGAAGAAACGTTTTGAGGAGGATCAAGAGCTTGATTGCTCTTTTGGTATAAAAGGGGTAAGCCGTTTTAGGGCTAATTTCTTTATGCAGAGGGGTGCAGTTGCTGCTGCTATCAGAAGAATCCCCTACAAAGTTTTATCCTTTGAGGAGTTAGGTCTACCAAATATTTTGAAGACTCTATGTGAAAAACCAAGGGGTCTTATTTTAGTTACAGGGCCTACAGGTAGTGGTAAATCTACAACTCTTGCTGCTATGATCGACAAAATAAATGCTGAGCAGAAGGTGCATATTATCACAATAGAAGATCCAATAGAATATCTTCATCAACACAAAGAGGCCATGATAAATCAAAGAGAGGTAAATGCAGATACCAAGTCCTTTTCAAAGGCTTTAAAGTATATATTAAGACAGGATCCAGACGTTGTTTTAATAGGTGAGATGAGGGATCTTGAAACGATTGAGGCTGCTCTTACTGTAGCTGAAACAGGTCACTTAACCCTTGGAACACTCCATACAAATAGTGCAATTCAAACAATAAATAGAATAATAGATGTATTTCCCCCCCACCAGCAATCTCAGATTAGAGCACAACTATCCTTTGTTCTTGAAGGAGTTGTTTGCCAGCAATTGCTGCAGAGGTCTGATGGAAAAGGTAGGGTTATGGTGTGTGAAGTTTTGATACCTAATCCAGGTATCAGGAACCTTATCAGAGAGGACAAACTACATCAAATATACTCAATGATGCAGTCTGGCCAATCCGAACATGGCATGATAACTATGAGTCAATCGTTATTCAATGCATTTTCAAAAGGACTTATCACTTATGAAGATGCTTTAAATAGAGCTACATATCCTGAAGAGGTAAAGCAGATGATAGAAAGGTCAGGTTTGGGAGTTAGAAGAAGACTTTAGTTAATTTATCTTGGGAGGTAATTGTGGCAAAATTTAATTATGTAGCTGTAGAACCAACGGGCAATGAGGTAAAAGGAGTTATCGAAGGTAGGAGTAAAGATGATGTTTTAAAAGTTCTAAAAAATAGAAGATTGACTGTTAAGGAAGTTAAAAGGGATTGGAAGAGTTTTGAAATATCCTTTGGAAACAAAGTTACTCCTGAAGATATTGTTATAATTACAAGACAGCTTGCCACAATGATAAGCTCTGGTCTTCCAATAATGAAAGCCCTTGATATCATCGCATCTCAGGCATCTAAAAAAAACATAAGGGATATTTTTGAAGATATAAAAAATCAGATAGAACAGGGAGCCCCCTTTAGCCGAGGGTTGGAGAAATATAGGGATATTTTTGGTGACCTTTACATAAATATGGTAAGAGCTGGAGAGGCTGGTGGTTTATTGGACACTATTCTTGATAGGTTAGCTGGATATATGGAGAAATCTATCTCTTTAAAAAGAAAAGTTAAAGCTGCTATGATGTACCCATCAATCGTTCTTATTGTTGCAGTTACTGTTGTCTGGGGTCTTATGGTATTTATTATACCTAAGTTTAAAGAGATGTATGATGGCTTTGGTGGTACATTACCTGCACTTACACAATTTACAATCTCTTTGAGTAATTTTCTTTCAAGCTGGTATGGTGGTGGTATAATTTTTGCTGCTATAGTGGTAGCATCTGTGAGTATAAGTTTTGCATACAGGAAAACTGAAAATGGTAGATACACTATAGATCAATTTCTTTTGAGGGTTCCAAAGATAGGTGATCTTTTGAGAAAGGTGGCAGTGTCAAAATTTTCCAGAACTCTTGGAACTCTATTAAGTAGTGGTGTTCCAATACTTGAGGCATTGGATATTGTTGCTAAGACTAGTGGGAACAAGGTTGTGGAGAAACATCTTTTAAAAAGTAAAATAGATATTGAAAGTGGTAAAAATATAGTATATCCCCTGGAGAAAGCTAAGATATTTCCCCCTATGGTTACGCAGATGATTTCTGTTGGTGAAGAGACTGGTTCCCTTGATCAGATGCTTACAAAGATATCAGATTTCTATGATGATGAGGTTGATAGGGCTGTGGAGGGGCTTACAAAATTGATTGAACCTATGCTGATGCTTTTTGTTGGTGGTGCTGTCGGCTTTGTAATTATTGCCATGTATCTACCTATATTTAAAATGGGTGACGCTATTGCTAAATGATAACAATAAGAACTAGTTATCTTATTGTATCAATAAGGATTCTTATATACATTACTACATTTTTGTCCACTAAATTAGTGGCTGATTTTTTTGATAGTAATGTAGATGTGGAACTTTTTATATCCATAGGTATACTTGTAACTTTTTTTTCTCTTTTAACAATCTTTTTGTACAGGTTATTCGAACCTTTATATATCTTTTATTCACAGGCTTTTTTCGATATTCTTATAACTATTTTTTTGATATCAAATACAGGTTACCTTGATAGCCCTTATATAATCTTTTTCTCAGTTATTATGATATATATGGGATTTTACGAAGGTTTTAAGGGTGGGATAGTAGGGTTATTACTTGTTGTTATTTCGTTATCATTTCTTGCGATATTCAAGAGTGAAATTTTCATTGTAAGATATTACAATTTTAAATATTTGATACTTGGGATAGAATATATTTTTTCCTTTTTATTAATAGTTTTTCTGGTAAGTCTACTGAATAAGAGATACAAAAGTCAAATTGAAGAGAGTAAGCAATTTAGAACAAAGCTCGATGAACTTACAAATTTGCATAGACTTATACTTGAAAGTATTGACTTTGGTATAATTCTTATTGATAATACTGGAAATGTAATCTCTCTCAACGATTCTGCAAAATCGATTCTCAATATAGGTGATGATCTGGTTGGAAAAAAGCTTGTTGAAAAGATATCCTTTGACGATTTAGAAGGTATAATAGACTACAATGGTAAACATATTGGTTATAAAATCAAGGATTTTAGGAATCAAAATGGTTATGTGTCTGGTAAATTGATTATTTTTCAAGATGTATCAGAGAGAGAGGAACTTAAAATAAAACTTGAAGAGGAGAAAAGACTTGCAGATATAGGTAGATTTTCATCTGTTATTGCACATGAAATAAAAAATCCCCTTGGAGCTATAAAGGGTGCTTTTCAAATTTTGTCAAAAAATATCCATGGTAATGATAAAATTATCAAAATAGTTGATAGGGAGATGAGTAGACTGGAACTTTTTTTAGGGAATATGCTTATAGTTGCTAAGGATAGCACAGGTATTGTAGAGGATATATTTATAAAGGATATTATCGATGATTTTGTGTATTATATAAATATGACAAATATTTTTGATGGGATGGTAATAAATAATCATGTTGATACAGATATTACAATAAGAATTTCTGAAGGTGAGTTTAAACAGATACTATGGAACCTTTTCTTAAACAGTTATGAAGTGAAGAATGATACTAAGATAAGAATTTATAATCATGGCAATAAGCTATTTTATGAAGATGATGGTCCCGGTATAAATGAGGAACAGATTCCATTTATAGGGAAACCATTTTTTACAACGAAGAGTAGTGGCACAGGTCTTGGATTTTATACCATATCTAAAATATGTGAAAAAAGAGGTATAACATACAAGATCTATTCGAATAAGCTAAATAAAGGATTTAAGGTGGAATTTAATTTTTTTATATGATAAAATAAAAAAGTGGTTTTTTAATATTTATAAAGAGGTGTGAAGTGGGACTTTCTTTTCTATTCGGAATACATTGTCATCAGCCAGTTGACAATTTCAAAAATGTTGTTGATGAAGTTAGCTTAAAGAGTTATATCCCTTTTATTGAATATGCTATTAGATATGAAAAATTTCGTTTCGCTGTTCACTACAGTGGATGGTTGCTGGATTATATAAAAAATAATTTTCCTGAGCTATTTAAAAATTTCAAACTATTGTCAGAAAAAGGGCAGATAGAGTTCTTTACTGGTGGTTATTATGAACCTGTCCTATCTTCTATTCCAAAAAAAGATAGAATTGGTCAAATAAATAAGCTTAGCAATTATATATATGAAAATTTTGGTCAAAATCCCAAGGGGTTATGGCTTACGGAAAGGGTGTGGGATCCATCTATTATTCCAGATGTTGTTGAATGTGGGGTAGAATACCTTGTGGTTGATGATTATCATTTTATTTCAACTGGGTTTCATAAAGACTCCCTCTATGGGTATTATCTCACAGAACAGGATGGCTTTAGTGTAAAAATTTTTCCGATAGATCAAAGGTTGAGATATATTGTACCCTTCAGAGAACCAGAAGAGATTGAAAAATATCTATTATCTATAAGTGATAAGGGTGCTACAGGTGCCATATTATTTGATGATGGTGAGAAATTTGGAGTTTGGCCAAAGACCTATGAATGGGTTTATGAGAAAGGTTGGTTAAGTAGATTTTTTGATAAATTTGTTTCCCACAAAGAGATAGATTTTACTCTTTATTCTGAGTTTGCATCCAGAGAGAAACCTTTGGGTTTGGCCTATCTCCCTATGACTTCATATATGGAGATGGGACAATGGTCACTCTTTCCTGACAAAGCATTAGTAATAGAAAAGCTTATTGGCTTTGTGAAAAAAACTGAATATGCTGAATTTTGTGAGTTGTTTGTAAAGGGT
>JAIWOA010000021.1 GCA_020217115.1 Calditerrivibrio sp.
TCTCACTGGAAAAACTTTTTTATAAAATATCCAGAAAGTAATCATATTCACAAGAGAGTTCTGGATATCTCAAGAAGGATAGAGGATGGCCAATCTAATGATAAGCTGGAAGATATTTTATTCAGAGCTGAGTGTAATGATGTTTTTTGGCATGGAATATTTGGTGGTATATATTTGCCAAATTTAAGAGATAATGCCTTTAGGTATATCATAGAGGCTGAAAAACTATTGGATGATCTAAATGGTAACCTGGATGGAGCTTATTTTAAAGATATACTCTTTGATGGTTATGGCTGTTTTATAATGAAGAATAGTTTTATAAGTGCTATTTTTACCCTCAAGCATGGCGGTCAGTTAAAATCCTTCGATATAAGAAAAGGTGGTATGAATCTTGTAAATACTCTCTCAAGAAGGTGGGAAGGGTATCATGATAAGTTGATCAAGGAGGAGGATAAAGACTTTCATGATGCAGATACTGGAATTACCACAATCCATGAAATGGGTGTAACATTGAGTGAAGATTTGAAAAAAGAGATTGCCTTTGACTGGTATGATAGAAACTGTTTCGTTGATCATTTTGTTGAAAAATTTAATGCTGAAGATATGAAAAGTAGCTCCTATAGAGAACTGGGTGATTTTGTAAATCAGCCATTTAAACATACATTTGAAAATGGTAGTTTATGTTTTAAAAGGGTTGGTGGTATATATTTAGATGAAAAATTTGAATCCTATGTAGAAAAAAGATTTTCTCTTATAGGAAAAAAACTTTCTTTCCAATATGACATCTCTACAAATTACAAAAAAAATATTTTTTACGTCCTTGAGATGAACTTTCATTTTTATGATTATGATAATCTTTTGATAAATGGTAAAGGGATAAAGATGTTAAACAGATTGAAGTCTGGAAATATTGAAATTTCTTTTGATGGTTATTCAATGAATATTGGTATTGATAAAGAGGCAAAACCATTTTTATACAAAGTTAATACTGTTCATCAAAGTGAGCAGGGTGTAGATTTTACAGTTCAGGGGATTTCTCTGATATTCCCCTTTAATATGAAAGAAAAATTAAGATTTTCTGGCTACGTAGAGTTAAATGAGGTGCTTTGATGCAGATGAGATTTGACCCTGTAAGGAAAAGGTGGATAGTATTTGCCAGTGAAAGGAGCAACAGAACAGATTATTTTATGATAAATAAGGAACAACATGATGACCCAAAAGATTGTCCATTCTGTCCAGGGAATGAAATATATACAGGTGGAAGTTTGTATGAAGATGTTTCGATTATTGATGGGAAAAAGGGTTGGAACCTCAGGGTAATTCCGAATAAATATCCGATTTTACGAGTTGAGGAAAAGGGTATTTTGAGGCAATATGGCCCCTATGCCTACATGGATAGACTGGGTGCCCATGAAGTTATAATTGAAACAAGGGAACATATATTGAGAATGTCAGACTATGATAATGATAAATTTAACAGACTTATCAATGCAATAACACATCGTATCGATGATTTGAGCAAAGATACAAGGCTTAAGTATATTACATATATAAAAAATTCTTCAAAATTAGCGGGGGCAACAATGACACACCCCCACTCTCAGATTGTAGCTTTTCCCTTTTTACCAAACGATGAGAGACATATCTTTAACAATATGTTTGAACACTACAAAAATAATAATAGGTGTTTACTTTGTGACATAATAGATTTTGAGATAAGGGAAGGTAAAAGAATTATTTTCAAAAATGATGCTTTTGTTGCTTTTTCTCCATATGCATCCAAACATTCTTTTGAAATAACTGTATCTCCAATAAACCATAGGTCTGAATTTAATAAAATGACTAACTATGAGAAGAATTCCCTGATAGAAGTATTAAAAAATATTTTCTTTAAATTAGATTTTGCACTGGATAAACCAGCATTCAATATAAACCTTGTTACATCCCCCTACAATTTAAATCACCCTGATACGGACCATTTTAGGTTTAAAGATAGTTTTATCCACTGGTATGTAGAAATATTACCACGTGTCAATAGAATAGGTGGAATTGAGAAGGGTACAGGTGTGTATGTAAACCCTTTTCTGCCAGAAAAATGTACAGAGATCTTCAATAATGTATAAAAGATGGTTAAATATTTATTCTATATTCTTTAAATTCTGGTAAAATATTTACT
Source organism: Calditerrivibrio sp. (assembly GCA_020217115.1). Classification (GTDB taxonomy): domain Bacteria; phylum Chrysiogenota; class Deferribacteres; order Deferribacterales; family Calditerrivibrionaceae; genus Calditerrivibrio. The sequence goes on from JAIWOA010000021.1 coordinate 2,177, forward strand.
GAAATCTTTATATGTGTGGAAAATTTTTTTTTTTGATATATAATGTAACTATGTAGCATATAAAAAATATTGGAGTGGGTTAGATGAAAGTTTTTGAAAACCTTAGTAGAAAAGAGCTTTACGAGATTGCAAAGGCTAGAAATATTAAGGGTAGAACTAATATGACAAAGGAAGAGCTTATTAATGCAATCGAAGAGAGCATTAATGTGGAGCAATTGGTAGAAAAGTCTAAGTATGATCCAGATGTTCATGAACTTTTAGGATATGCTCAGGCGGAAAATACAGAGAAAGCTTTAGAAAAAGAGGATTATCAGATTCCTCAAAAATATGATTTAGATTTTTTGATGTTTTTACCTATAGATGCTAAAAGAGCCTATGTTTGCTGGGAGATCACTGAGGCGAAAATTCGTCAGTTTATCTCAGATTCAGATATAAGGTCTATGAAAGTTAAGTTAAAACTTTTTACCGATAAGAATGGGGAGATCTCTTCCGTTGATGTTGATAATCTTGGCAACTATTTTTTTATTAATGGTATGCTTGAGGATAGTGAGGCATGGTCAGAGATCGGTTTATATGTTGGTGATAAGTATATTTCAGTCTTAAAATCTAACAGCTTTAAAATGCCATCGGAACATATCTCTGAAAGGGATGATGCTTTGTATATGACAGTTAGGTCAAGTGTTGAAAGGATAATAAATATATCTCTACAGGGTATGGATGGATATTACAGCAGTATAGAATTGTATAAAAATGTTTTCAAAATGGTAAGTTCTAAAAATAACAGTGAGTGGAGATGATTATGCAGAGTTATTGGTTATTAGTGCTCCATTCCCATTTGCCATATGTGAAACATCCTGAATACGATTATTTTCTAGAAGAGCACTGGCTTTTTGAAGCCATAACAGAATGTTATATACCATTGATGAAATATCTTGGTAAGCTTGAAAATGAGGGTGTAAAGTTTAGGCTTACAACTTCAATGACACCTCCTTTATGTGAGATGCTTAGAGATAATTTACTTATAGAAAAGTATAAAGTTTATCTGGATAGAATGATAGAACTCAGTGAAAAGGAGATACGAAGGACATCAGATAACTACGATCTTAATAAGCTTGCTCTGTTTTATAGGGATAATTTCCTATTTTCAAAGAATTTTATGGAAGGGTGTAATTGGGATATATTATCTGTTTATAAATATTTTAAGGACAAAGGGTATATTGAGATAATTACATGTGGTGCAACCCATGGATTTTTACCCTTTATGAGTTTTAATGAGAAGGCGGTAAGAGCTCAGATTGAGATTGCTGTCAATAACTATAAAAAACATTTTGGTGTTGGCCCAGAGGGTATTTGGCTTCCAGAATGTGCTTATTATGTAGGTTTGGAGAAGATCCTTGCAGAATATGGTATAAGGTATTTCTTTACCGATACCCATGGAATAATATTTGGTAAGCCTAAGCCAAGGTATGGAGTATACGCTCCTGTCTTCACAGAATCTGGAGTTGCTGCCTTTGCAAGGGATTTTACATCTTCAAAACAGGTCTGGAGTTCTAAAGAAGGTTACCCCGGTGACTTCGATTATCGAGATTTCTATAGGGATATAGGTTATGATCTTGATTTTGAATATATTAGACCTTACATATGTCCCGATGGTACAAGGGTTTTTACAGGGATAAAATATCACAGGGTTACAGGTAGTTCAGATTACAAGGAGTTTTATGTTAGGGAAAATGCTCTGAAAAAATCTGAAGATCATGCTGCACATTTTGTCAGAGAAAGGGAAAGGCAGTCATTGGAATTGATTCAGTATATGGATAGGAAACCAGTTATTGTTTCCCCATATGATGCTGAACTGTTTGGTCATTGGTGGTTTGAGGGACCTGAATTCCTTTATAATCTTTTTAGAAACATGTCTAAAAGTCACGTTATAGCACCTATAACACCAATGGAGTATCTGGAGGAGTACAACACCAATCAGTTGTTAGAAATAAATCCATCTTCCTGGGGTGACAAGGGTTATTATGATGTATGGCTTAATGCTGGTAATGAATGGATATATAAACACCTAAAAGTAATATCTGATAAGATGTTAGATTATGCAAATAAATTTAAAGATACATCTGATAATCAGATAGTGAGGGTTTTAAATCAGATGGCAAGGGAACTTCTACTTGCTCAAAGTAGCGATTGGGCATTTTTAATTACCACAAAAACTGCCACTGAATATGCAAGTAAGAGGGAGAGGGAACATATCCATAATTTTCTAAGGTTAGAATCTATGCTTAATGAAGGTATAGATTTTGACTATCTTACGAAGCTGGAGAACAAAAATAGTATTTTTCAGGAAATAGATTTTAGGGTCTATGCTTAACTTTTAATGATCTGTTGAAGGTTGATATAAATGAAGATCAACCCCTCAACAGATCATATTTCAATTATCCACCTAAGTATGCCTTTCTTACTTCATCATTGGTCAATAGTTTTTTTGCATCATCTTCGAGGACTATTTTACCTGTTTCAATTACGTAACCTCTATTGGCTATTGAAAGTGCCATATGGGCATTTTGCTCAACTATCAAAATGGTTGTGCCAGTTTTATTAATATCCTGTATTATTTTGAATATATTTTGTACTACAATAGGGGCAAGACCTAAAGAAGGTTCATCAAGGAGAAGTAAGACAGGTTCAGCCATTAGTGCTCTCCCAATAGCGAGCATCTGTTGCTCTCCCCCTGAAAGAGTTCCTCCGAGCTGTTTTTCCCTCTCTTTTAATCTTGGAAAAATGTCAAAAACATATTCCATTTTTTTAGATACCTTTATTTTGTCTTTTTGTAAGTATGCTCCAAGTATGAGATTCTCGTATACAGTAAGGTTTGGGAAAACCTGTCTACCCTCAGGTACCTGTATCAAACCTTCTGCAACTATTTTATCAGCTTTCCATTGTGTAATATCTTTGTTCAGGAAATGGATTTCTCCAGCTACTGGTTTTAATATCCCTGAAATGGTGTTTAGTGTTGTTGTCTTTCCAGCACCGTTACCACCAATAATCGTTACGATCTCACCCTCTTTAACATTTAGATCTATACCTTTTAATGCTTCTATGTTTCCATACTTTGTGTGAATACTTTTTAGCTTAAGCATTTGTAACCTCTTTACCAAGATAGGCTTCAATTACTCTTGGGTTCTTTTTGATCTCTTCTGGTGTACCTTCTGCTATTAATTGACCATAGTCAAATACTACGATCCTATCAGATATGCCCATAACAAGTTTCATGTCATGTTCTATAAGAAATATAGTTTTTTTAAGGTCTTTTCGTATGTTTTTTATTATTTCCATTAATTCTTCAGTTTCCTGTGGGTTCATTCCTGCTGCTGGCTCATCAAGTAACAGTAAATCTGCTTCAGTGGCCATTGCCCTTGCAATCTCAAGTTTTCTCTGTTTACCATAGGGGAGATTTTGAGCCTGTTCATTCCTATCACCTAATAAATCCATATAGTTCAATAGTTCATCAGCCTTTTCTATACAGTATTTTTCCTCTGCTTTATACTTAATTGTTCGGAATATAGATTGGATCATATTTGATTTTCTTCTACTATGCATCGCTATAATTATGTTATCTAAGGCTGATAATTGGCCAAAAAGCCTTATATTTTGAAATGTTCTCGCAATACCCATTTCTGTAATCTTATATGGTTTTATGTCATTGAGTTTTTGACCTTTAAAATAGACCTCTCCAAGAGTTGGAATGTAAACGCCTGTAATAACATTAAAAGCAGTAGTTTTTCCTGCTCCATTTGGGCCTATAAGGCTTAAAATCTCACCCTCATTAATATTAAAGCTTACATTATCTACTGCCTTGAGTCCACCAAAGTGCATAGATATATTTTTTAATTCAAGAATATTATTGGCCATATTTTCACCTACACATTGACTTTGATCTTACCAAAAAGACCCTGTGGTCTGAAGATCATCATCAGGATTAGAACTATTCCATATGTTAGCATTCTGTACTCAGATGCAAATCTTAAAAATTCTGGTATGGTGCTTAAAACTATCGTTCCTGCTACTGCACCGAAAATAGACCCCATACCACCCAAAACAAGCATACAAAGTTGTTCTATAGACTTCATGAAACCAAAGTCTACAGGGTTTATATAGGTCATAAAATGTGCATACAGAGTGCCTCCGAGAGCTGCAAATCCAGAACCTATTGTAAAAGAGATAATCTTATATCTTGCTATATTTATCCCCATCATCTCAGATGCTATTTCATCTTCACGTATACTTTTTATTGCCATTCCATGTCTTGATTTCTCTAATCTGTACATAAAGAATATTGCAAAAGCCACAGCAATAAAAACAATATATATGTTTGTAGAATCTGGGATATTGTATATTCCAAGAGCTCCACCAACAAGATCTGTGTTTAACAAAATAACCCTTATTATCTCCCCAAATCCAAGTGTTGATATGGCAAGGTAGTCTCCTCTAAGTCTTAATATTGGTATACCTAAGATTGCACCAAAAATTGCACCAGTGAGGGTTCCAGTTACCAGAGAAACGATAAATGGTGCACCCAGTGATGTCGATAATATTGCTGATGAATATGCTCCTATACTCATGAAAGCTGCATGTCCTAAAGATAGCTGTCCTGTTACTCCGGTAATAAGATTTAGCCCAAGTACCATTATAATATTGATCCCTGTATTTGTTGTCACCTGCATTACATAATCGTTAAATAGAAAAGATAAATCCATTTTGACCTCTTATACTTTTTCTTTTGTTTTTTTGCCAAAAAGACCGGTAGGTTTAACAATGAGAATTATTATCAAAATGCCAAATGCTATCGCATCTCTAAAGGATGAAGATACAAATGCAACACCCAATACTTCTGTCAAACCAAGTATAAGGCCACCCACCATAGCCCCAGGGATACTTCCAATTCCACCAAGTACGGCAGCAACAAAGGCTTTTAGACCAAACATCATCCCCATAAATGGATCAACTGCTCTGTAATAAGTTCCCACCAATACTCCGGCAGCACCTGCAAGAAGTGATCCTATTGCAAAGGTAAATGATATAACCATGTCAGGGTTAATTCCCATAAGCCTTGCTGTGTTTACATTAAAGGAAACTGCTCTCATTGCAATACCGACTTTGGTATTGTGAACTATATAATAAAGGCCATACATAAGCCCTATTGATATCAATATTATTAATATTTGTAATATATTGTTTGGTAAAAGTTGAGGATATGATTCGTTTTGTGGACCATTAATTAAAACAACGAGATTTGATATAAAAATGGATACACCAATTGCACTTATTAGCGCAGAGATTCTTGCAGAGTTTCTATTTCTTAGAGGTTTGTAGGCTATCTTTTCTACAAGTACCCCTATGAAAGAAGTTAAGACTATAGCTATAAATATTACTAAGGTAAAGTTTGTTCCCATTTTTATTGAGATTATTAATCCAATAAATGCCCCCACCATAAAAATATCACCATGGGCAAAGTTTATCAGTTTGATTATACCATACACCATTGTATATCCGAGGGCAACGAGGGAATAGATGCTTCCGACGGTTATACCATTTAAGAACTGTTGAAATAGTGAACTTAACACATCGACTCCTTATAAAGTTATTGTAATAAATTATTAAGGGGAGTTTTAACTCCCCCAAAATTATTCGTTAAGAAGCTTCAGGTAATATTCTCCATTAGCTCTTTTAGCAACTTCTTGAATGAAAGGTTTTTTAATTGCGTTACCTTCTTTATCAAACTTCATTTTACCGCTTACACCGTCAAACTCAGGCATAGTTGCAAGAGCTTTTTGTATACCTTCTCTCTGTTTTACATCTGCACAATCTGTAACTTTTGCTTTTTTCATTGCATCAGCAAATAGGTATACAGCGTCATAACCTTGAGCAGAGAACATATCTGCTTCACCACGACTTTTCATTTTTTCTACAAACTCTTGAATCTTTTTAGCTTTTGCTTCAGGAGAGAAACCTGCAAAAATTATAGATCCCAAAGCTGCATCTTTAGCAACTTTCCAGAGATCTGGTGAAAGAAGTCCATCTCCACCAATGATTGGAGCATTTATCCCCTGCTTTCTAAGTTCAAGAAGCAGAAGAGATGCTTCTGGATAGTATCCAGTGTATATAATTGCGTCAAACTTTAAGTTTTTGATTGATGTCACTTGAGCAGAGAAATCTTTGTCTCCATCAGAAACTTTTTGTTCCCCAACAATATTTGCTCCAAACTTTTTAGCTGCGTTTGTAAAAATTTTAGACATTGAGACTGAGTAATCATTGTTCACAGAAGTAATTAGAACAAAATTTTTCCATTTTTTTGAATCCATAAGGAATTTAAGTGTTGCAGGAGCTCCGTCAGCATCGAGGAGTGTATCTCTGAAAACATAAGGCTTTTTCTCGACAACACCATCTGCAGTTGCACCAGCTGATATAAGTGGAAGTTTAGCTTTGTTTGCTATTGGCCCGATAACAAAAGTAGCTCCTGAAGTAGGTTCTCCAATAACTCCACACACTTTATCTTTATTGATAAAACGTTGGATTATGTTTGCAGATTCAGCTTTATCTCCTCTGCTATCATAGTTTATAAGTTTTAAGGTTTTTCCGTTTACCCCACCTGCTGCGTTAATTTCATCAATAGCAAGTTTAGCGCCAGCAAGGGTTTTTTGACCATAAGTAGCAAGGTTACCAGTTTCTGGTCCCTGGATACCCAAAGAAAGTTCTCCTGCGGCAAAGGCAATTCCCCCTAAAGCTACTGTGGTAGCTACAATACTTGAAACTAAAAGTTTTCTCATGTTACCTCCTTTAATAGTTAATATTTTAAAAGTTCTAAATCATGAACTTTTATATATAAAATCATTACACATGTCAAACATTTTTTTATTTGTTCCCAGTATAAGAATAATCTATTTTTAATATTTAGTTAACTGTTTTGTTAGATTAAAAAAAATATAGTAACTTTGAAAAACGTTCTGCATCGTATCCTGATTTTGAAATGGTTTAACGTTGTTTTATATTGGTAATATTATAAAACTTTTTATTGACTTTTGTTTTTTTGTTTTATATAATGAACGAATGAGTATAGGGAAAAAAATATCAGAGTTGAGATTAAAGAAGAAACTTACTTTACGTCATCTTTCCAAGGTTTCTGGATGTTCTCTTGGTTTTTTATCTCAGGTGGAGAGGGATCTCGTCTCTCCTACAGTATCTTCCCTTAAAAAAATTGCTGATGCTTTAGAAGTTAATATGATGTATTTTTTTGAAAACCCAAATAAAAATCAAAGAATTGTAGTTAAAAAAAATGAACGTAACAGAATGGTTAATCCTAAATCAAAGGTAATATATGAACTTTTGAGACCTCAATTTAGCGATACTGAGTTGCAGGCACTTTATATGATATTGGAACCTGGAGCTTTTAGTGGCAAGGATGCACATTCCCACAATGGCGAGGAGTTTGTTGTAGTAATGAAAGGAAGATTGGAGATAACTGTTGAAGGTGAGCATTTTGTATTAGATGAGGGTGATTCTGCTGTCTATAAGTCAACACAACCTCATTCATGGAGAAATGGTCATAATGGGATAACTGAAGCTCTGTGGGTCAATTACCCTCCCTCATTTTAGATTATTGATTTTTTACCTTAATAAATCAAAACCCCCTCGAAAATTTAGAGGGGGTTTTGTAAATCCTAACTAAGTTACCTGTTGCTAAAAAACTTAAAAGCTAAGCGAAGCAAGTTACTTGTTACGAGTTACAATACTAAACTAAATTTCCTGTTACGAGCTACTATATAC
>JAIWOA010000022.1 GCA_020217115.1 Calditerrivibrio sp.
TAAAAATTAAGGTTTATAACAAATTAACCTTAATCATAATATTAATTTATATCCAAATCTATTTTTGTCAAGATTTTTTTATTAATATTTTTATTTTAATAATTTGTAAGGTTATTACGATCTTTTATGTTGATTTTTTTTTGTAAATATAGGAATTAATTTATATGTTTGATATTATTTTGACAATTCTTGTTTTGATTGCAATAGCTTTTGGCCATATCCCTAAATTTAGGATGAACAGGACAACTATAGCCTTTGTAGGTGCATCGTGTTTTATTATATCTGGTGTTATAGACTATGAAGAAGCTATTAAAGCGATAGATATGAATACTATAGTGTTGCTTTTTTCGATGATGGTTATAAATGCCAATTTTAGTGTATCTGGCTTTTTCGGTTTAGTCTCTGCTAAAATTTTGAAATTTGCTGATACCCCTAAAAAACTACTTTTACTTATAATTTTTTTATCAGGCTATATGTCTGCTGTTTTATTAAATGATACTGTTGTAATTATGTTTACACCAATAGTTTTATATATCGTTTTATCTGTCAATAGAAATCCTATTCCTTACCTGATAGGATTGGGACTTTCTGCTAATATAGGTTCTGCCATGACCCCCATAGGAAATCCTCAGAATATTCTGATAGCTGGCTATTCAGGGTTGAAATTTTTGGGTTTTCTTAAACCTCTTTTCTTTGTCTCTACAATTTCTATGTTTTTTATATATATTGTTTTATCAATACTCTATAAAAGAGAGATTACCAGTGTAAAGTTTGTATTGGAAAGAGATATTGAATATCGCATTTACAAGCCTCTTTTGATTAAATCTTTAGTGTCTGTGGTTATAATGATTTTTCTGTTTTTAATGGAGGTTGATCTGTCTTTTGCTGCTCTAATTGGTGCATCCATATTGTTGGTTACCAGAAGAATAAAGCCAGAAAGAGTTTTTAGGGAGGTCGATTGGTCTTTACTTGTATTTTTTGCTTCTCTATTTATTATTACCGGTTCTGTAGTTGTTTCTGGGATAGACAAAAAACTTTTTCTTATCTTTGAGAATACTATATTCCAGAATTTTTACTATTTTTCTTTTTTTGTTGCAGTTTTTAGCAATCTCGTATCAAATGTTCCTGCTGTCATGATAATGAGTCCTATTATAAAAATGGCTGAAAATTCCCAGATATATTGGATTGTAACTGCAATGTCTTCAACATTTGCTGGAAATCTTACTGTTATTGGTTCTGTTGCTAATATAATTGTTGTAGAAATTGCTAAGAGAAAGGGGGTAAATATAAGTTTCTTCGAATTTTTTAAATCTGGATTTATTGTCACTGTAATAACTATTTTATTTGGTAGCGTGTGGTTAAGTTGGTTATTTTAAATATAGTTTGTTTAGCTATACTTAAAATTAATATTGCAAAAAAAATCCTTGAAAATCTGATTTTTTTATACTATATTTCAAGTTATATTAAACAAATGGAGGATTAGATGCCAAAAGTTTTAATAAATACCGATAGGTGTAAGGGGTGTGGCATCTGTATTACAGTTTGCCCAAAAAAGATTCTTCGTTTTTCTGGTAAGTTCAATTCTTATGGATACAACTATGTTGAATGCATTGACGAAAACCTCTGTATTCTTTGTAAAAGCTGTGCATTGATGTGTCCAGATGTTATTTTTACTCTCAAAAAAGATGAATAAGGAGCTTTTATGTCCGAAAAAGTTTTAATAAAAGGTAATGAGGCTATTGCTGAAGCTGCTGTAAGAGCTGGAGTAAAGGGATACTTTGGTTACCCCATTACACCACAAAATGAAGTGACTGCTTATATGTCAAAAAGGATGCCTGAGCTCGGTAGAGCTTTTGTTCAGGCGGAGAGTGAAATAGCAGCTATAAACATGGTTTATGGTGCAGCATCCACAGGTGAACTTGCGATGACGACATCTTCAAGCCCAGGTATTGCTTTAATGCAGGAAGGGATATCGTATATGTGTGGTGCAGAAGTCCCTGCAGTTATAGTTAATATTTCAAGGGGAGGGCCTGGACTTGGGAATATAGGTCCCAGTCAGAGTGATTACAATCAGTCTACAAGGGGTGGTGGTAATGGAGATTACTTTTTAATTGTATATGCTCCAAGTAACCTTCAAGAGGCTGTAGATATAACATACAAGGCATTTGAAATGTCCCAAAAATACAGAAACCCTGTGCTAATACTGGGTGATGGTGCTATTGGTCAAATGGCTGAAACTGTAATCTTACCTGAGTTTAAAGAATATTCGTCTAAAGATCATTGGTGGGAGCTCAATGGTTGCAAAGGTAGAGATAGCAGATCTGTAAAATCTTTAAGACTTGCTGAAGGAACATTAAAGACTCATTGTCTTCATTTAAAAGAGAAATTTGAAATGGTGAAAAAGAATGAAGTTGAGTATGAGCTAACAGGTAATGATTACGATATTCTGGTGGTGGCCTTTGGTACCTCTGCAAGGGTTGCAAAAAGTTCTATAAAAGAAGCAAAAAAGAATGGAATTAGGGTTGAGCTTTTTAGACCAATTTTGATATGGCCATACCCTTACATTCAGCTGGCTGAAGCAGCTAAAAAAGCAAAGAAGATCCTTGTAGTTGAAATGAATAATGGGCAGATGCTTTTTGATGTCATATATGCTGTAAAAGATGAAAGTAGGGTTGAGTTTCTCGGGAAACCTGGAGGAGAAGTTGTAGATCCTGATGAAATTTATGAAAAAATTATTTCAATAAGAGGGTAGAGTATGAAAACTGTTTATGAAAAACCCCATAGCTTGACAGACAATAAAACTATATACTGTCCCGGTTGTAATCATGGATTTGTACACAGATTGGTTGCAGAGGCGATAGATTCCCTTGATCTAAGGGAGAAAACAGTGGCAGTTGCTCCTGTGGGTTGTGCTGTATTACTTTACGATTATTTTAATTTTGATGTTGTTGAGGCTCCACACGGTAGAGCTCCGGCACTTGCTACAGGTATAAAAAGGGTTAGACCAGATTTAAATGTTTTTACTTATCAGGGAGATGGAGATCTGGCATCCATAGGTATGGCAGAAATCATACATGCTGCTAACAGAGGAGAAAATATAGTTGTTGTATTTGTAAACAATGCAAATTATGGTATGACTGGAGGGCAAATGGCTCCAACAACACTACCTGGTCAGAAAACCACTACAACACCCTTTGGTAGGGATACAAAACATGATGGTTTCCCCTTTAGAATGGCTGAATTAATAGGGAGCCTTCCTGCAGTAGCTTATTCTGCCAGAGTAAAAGCAACATCTCCCAAGCATGTTCTTGCAGCAGGTAAAGCAATAAAAAAAGGATTTCAAAATCAGATAGATGAAAAAGGTTTCTCATTTATAGAAGTATTGTCAACATGCCCTACAAACTGGGGTATGGATCCTGTAAAAGCTTTAAAATGGGTAGATGATGCTATGGAAAGTTATTACCCTTTGGGCACATTTAAAGATATAGATGGAGGTAAATAATGCATTTTAATTGTATTATGGCTGGATTTGGTGGTCAGGGGATTTTGAGTGCGGGTATGATGCTTGCACATATGGCAGTTAGCCAAAATCTTAATGCTACATGGTTTCCATCCTATGGTGCCGAACAAAGGGGTGGAACAGCAAACTGTATGGTGGTTGTTTCTGATGATGAGATAGGTTCTCCGGTAATTACGAAACCAAGCTATGGATTTATAATGAATTACCCATCTCTGGTAAAATTTCAACCACGTTTCAGGGTAAATGCAGGTGTTATACTTGATACTTCTCTGATCCCATTAAGTTATATAAATAGAAATGACCTGAAGTTTTATTCCATAAATGCTACAGAGTTGGCTGAGTCTATTGGTAATGTTAAGGTTGCTAACGTTATAATGATAGGTGCTTTGCTAAAGATATCTTCACTGTTTGATATTATGGTTGCTGAAAGTGCTTTAAAATACGCTATTTCAGAAAAGTATCACCATTTGTTAGATATAAACAGAAAGGCCCTTGAGATAGGGTTTGAAAAAATTTCACCTTTAAATTAGTTGACATTTTTTCTATTTAAATTTAGATGTTGGGGGTGGATTTTTCCTCCCCTAATTTTTTTTGTGGTGATATATGGTTAAAAGATTATTCATTACGGTAAAAGGTAGAGTTCAAGGAGTTGGATTCAGGGCGTATACAGTTAATTCTGCCCTTAAGTATGGTATAACTGGTTATTGTGCCAACCTTGAGAATGGTTGTGTATTTATTGATGCTCAAGGGGAAGAGCACAACATCAATATGTTTTTATCAGATGTAAAAAAAGGGCCAAAATTTTCAATTGTAGATGATGTTATATTGGAGAGTCAGGAGACTCTGGCTGATTATTCCGATTTTAATATAAGATATTAGGAGGTTTTTATAGAAAAATTCATATATACTATAGGGTTAGCAACCTATATCGGTTTAAAAATCCTACCATTATACGTTAACGTATTACTTGGTTTTATTTCATCAAGGTTTCTTAACGTTCGTAAAGATTCAATAGCTGCTATACTTATATATATTATAGGGCCAGTGGTTTTTTTACGGCATCATATAGGGTAAATATCGATAAAAGTATTATTTTTGCGCCAATAATAATACTTTTTATAGGTTTTATTCTCGCAGTATCAACATATATAATTGGTAGTAAATATTTTAAAGATAGTACTTTAAATATACTTTCCTTTTCTGCTGGAACTGGCAATACAGGGTATTTTGGGATACCTCTTGCTTTTATGCTTTTTGATGAAAGACTTGCAAATATGTATGTATTTGCTGTTCTCGGATCTCTGTTATATGAGAGTACGATAGGTTTTTTTATTATAGCCAAAGGGAGTTATACTGTCAAAGACAGTATCGTAAGGGTTTTAAAACTTCCGGCAGTTTATGCAATGTTTATTGGATTAATTTTTAATATCGCAGGGATAAAAATTCCGAAGGATTTGTTAAATTATCTTGATTATTTCAAAGGTGCTTATGCAATAATTGGAATGATGATGATTGGTATGAGTTTGTCTGGTGTTACAAGGGTGATGTTTGACAAATTATTTATTTTTATAGCATTGGTTATTAAATTTATAATTTTCCCTTTAATAGTAATTCTTTTTATAGCTCTTGACAGATTGTATTTAAAAATATTTAGTAATGATATTCATAAGTTACTGTTTCTTTTTTCCATCCTCCCGATGGCTGGAAATGTGGTTGCCATAGATTCACTTTTGAAATCAAATCCAGAAAAGGCTGCAATAGCTGTTATAATAAGTACAATAATATCAATAGGTACAATACCGATAATGGTAGCTTATTTTATGCCTTAGATACCGATTAATTTGCTACAATTTCCTTTAGACTATTTCAATTATTCCTGAAGTTGTCTCTACGTGGGCCCTGTCTCTACCTTTCTCTTTTGACATGTAAAGAAGATAGTCTGCACTCTTTATATAATCATCCACACTGCTACTGTAAGTACTACAATATTTTACACCCATGCTTGCAGTATATTTTATTGTAAAATTGTTATAGTTAAAGTTTGATGATCTTATTTCGGTAAGTATCTTTTGTGTAATGTTTATAAGATTTTGTTCAGTGATATTCTGCAGTATTATTATTACCTCTTCCCCCCCAAATCTTCCCACAAAATCTGTTTTTCTTACCGAATCCTTTAATTTGGATGCAAAATCTATTATAACCTTATCGCCTGCGTCGTGACCATAGGTATCGTTGATAGTTTTAAATTTATCGAGGTCCATAATGATGATACTAAAATTGTTTCCATAACGTTCGAAGTTGTAGTTCATTATTGTAAGCTGTTCTATTATGTATCTTCTATTGTATAGTCCTGTTAGAGGATCAGTGGTGGCAAGGGTGTAAAGTTCTGAGTTTACACGCTCCAGATAATCGTAGAGTTTTTTGGTTCTTATATTTGTGGTTACCCTCAAAAGCAAGCTTTCAGTTGTGAGAGGTTTTAGTGTATAGTCATTTGCACCAAAAAGCATAAAAGATCTTAACATCTTATTTTCCCTTGAGTCTGTCAAAATTAATATGGGAACTTTTTTTATACTACCTACCTTTCGTATATTTTTTATCAAGGTAAGAGCATTTTCATTACCAATATCAAGATCGATAATAATAATGTCAGGTTTCGTTGCAACAAGTTGTTCGTCTGATAGATTTTCTTCGTTAAAGGGATATACCTGCATCCCAAGTGAAAAAAGAACGTTGCTTGTAAACTTTGTAATTAAAGAATCCTTTTGTACTATAATTGCATTTGAACCTCTTAAATTAGATATATCAAGGAGTTCTACAATTTCATCTATATAATTAACAATTGATTCGTCGATCTTTTTCCTTACTATATAGTCGATTGCACCAGATTCCAGTGCCATCCTTTTTCTTTCAGGAGATTCTTCACTACTTATTATTACAACAGGCACATTTTTTAGCTTTTCATTAACATATCTACAGAGTTCATACCCCAATCCATCCCTTAACTCATAGGCAACCAAAACAATGGATGGAACAGCCATAGAAAGCATTCTTTTTGATTCTGCTATTGAAGTGGACACAAGAATATTATACTTATCTGATAGATATTGTTCCAAAACAAACCTTGACACTTTTGAAGGGTCTGCTATAAGTATGTACTTTTTCATAATAAACTTTTTAAAGTATAATACAACGGAGGTTAAATGTCAATAAGAGTTAGATTTGCTCCAAGCCCTACAGGTCATATTCATGTAGGTAATGCAAGAACTGCAATATTTAATTATTTTTTTGCAAGGGCTAACAATGGAGTCTTTATCCTTAGAATAGAGGACACAGATTTAGAGAGATCCACACTGGAATCTGAACAGATTATTTATGAGGACCTACAATGGCTTGGTTTAGATTGGGATGAGGGCCCACTGAAAGGTGGTAGTTACGGTCCATACAGACAAACGGAACGATTTGATATATATAATAGATATACAATGGAATTGCTTAAGAAGGGACTGGCTTATGAGTGTTTTTGTAGCAAAGAAGAGCTGGATGCTTCAAGGGAAAAATCGATGAGGGATGGTGTTCAGCCAATCTATAACGGAAAATGTAGAGGTCTCTCAAATTCTGAAAAAGAGGATCTTAAAAATAAAGGGATAAGACCATCGATTAGATTTAAAACTGTGGACAGGGATGTTGTTGTACATGATATCATAAAGGGGGATGTAACTTTTCCCACAAATGTGTTTGGAGATTTTGTCATCGTAAGACCTGATGGGGTACCTGTGTATAATTATGCCGTTGTTATTGATGATGCTTTAATGAAGATAAGCCATGTTATCAGGGGTGATGACCATCTAAGTAACACGCCAAAACAGATATTGATTTATGAAGCATTGGGATTTGATATACCACATTTTGCACATATCCCTATGATTTTAGGTCCTGATCATTCTAAATTGAGTAAGAGACATGGAGATACAAGCTTGAATCTTTTCAAGGAGAAGGGTTATTTGCCTGAAGCTTTATTCAATTTTATGACATTATTAAGTTGGTCTGCTCCAGATGATCGTGAAATTCTGACTAAAGATGAAACGATATCTCTTTTTAGTCTTGATAAGGTTTCAAAAAGTCCTGCAGTTTTTGATTTTGCTAAATTAAAGTGGATGAATGGCCATTACATCAGAAATCTATCAAAAGATCAGCTTGCTGAAAGAGTTAAACCATTTTTGCATATAAGTGATGATTTCAAGACTAAATATAATGATAGAATTGCTGATATGATATTTTCAATAAAGGACAAAATAGAGTTTTTGAGTGAAGCAGATGATTGGTTTAAAGTTTACACCTCATATCCAGAAGCGATTGAAGATGAAGGGATGGAGTTTTTAAAATTACCAACGACGAAAGATCTTTTTGAATTATTTATATCCTATTTGAAACCTCTAAAAACGTTGGAACTTGAAAAATATAAAGAAATTATTCATGAAATTCAAAGCTCAAAGGGGGTAAAAGGGAAAGCTCTCTTTATGGCATTGAGGGTTGGTATTACAGGTACTACGAAAGGCCCTGACCTCGACAAAATATGTACACTCTTGTATCCTGATGATATTATAACAAGATTAAAAAAATCTCTGGAAAAGATATGCTGAAGGTTGGGATTATAGGAAGACCTAATGTTGGAAAATCAACACTCTTCAATAGAATGGCAGAAAAAAGGATTGCTATTACAGATGATATGCCAGGTGTCACAAGGGATATTTTAGAGGCTCCATGCACCTGGGAGGGTAAGAGATTTGTGATTATAGATACTCCAGGTTTTGATCTAAAGGATGATATAATAAAAAAGGAGATGCATAAGCAATTCTTTGGTGCACTTGATGAGATTGATCTGGTAATTTTTCTACTTGATGGTAAGGAAGGTCTCCATCCCCTTGATGAGATTGTTTACAACATGCTAAGGGAGAAGGGGATAAAGCTTATTGTGGTAGTTAATAAGATAGACAGTGATGAAAGGGAAATTAACCTATCTGAATTTTACAGACTTGGTGTGGACGAAATGGTTTCTATAAGTGCCAGTCATGGTAGGAACGTTGACATTCTACTGGATAAAATTGTTGATTTTGTAATTGATGATCCCTTTGTAGATGATGGTGATAGACTGAAAATAGTTGTTGTAGGTAGACCCAATGTGGGGAAGTCAAGTCTCATAAATGCATGGCTTAACGAGGAAAGGGTCATTGTTACTGATATACCAGGTACAACAAGGGATTCTGTGGATAGCTATTTTGAATGGGGAGGGGAGAAATATCTCCTCATTGATACTGCTGGTATAAGAAAAAAGTCTGTAATGTTTAAAGATAAAATAGAGAAATATGGTTACTACCGTGCCTATGATTCAATAGAGAGAGCAGATGTTGCTGTAGCTGTTTTAGATGCTACACAGGGGATAACAGAGAAGGATGTTAAGGTTATTGCCGATGTTTATGATATGGGCAAGCCTGCAGTAATTGCAATTAATAAATGGGATCTAATTGAAGACAAAAAAAATGCACAGAAAAATCTCCTGCTTGATCTGGAAGAGAAATTAAAATTTATATACAAGCCTTCCGTTATTTTTATCTCTGCAAAGGATAGGAAGAATGTATTTAAAATTTTTGCTGCTGCTAAAAAGCTTGATGAAGAGATGTCTAAAAGGATAACTACTGGAAAATTAAATGAAGTACTGGAAGAGGCTCAGGCAAGACATCAGGCACCAATGATAAAAAACAGAAGGTTGAAATTTTACTATATGACCCAGGTTGCAGTAAAACCACCAGAGTTTGTGGTTTTTGTAAATTATCCAGAAGCTGTCCATTTCTCTTACCAGAGATTTTTATTCAACATGGTGAGGGAGCATTTTGGGTTTGAAGGTATACCGATGAAAATGCATTTTAGAAAACGTGGAAAAAATGAAGATGAATAGAATTCTATATTGTTTAGAGGTGAGTTATGAGAGGTGAAATAGCCAGAGGAAACAGTGGTCTTACTTACGAGATCAGAAACATAGTGTTGGTTGCAGAGGAGCTGAAAAAAAATAATCTTGAGGTTATCTGGGAAAATATTGGCGATCCTGTGAATAAAGGTGAACAGATCCCTTTATGGATGAAGGAGATTGTAAAGGATGTTGCCTCAAGAAATGAAAGCTATGCATACTCTCCTACAAAGGGGGTTTTACAAACAAGGAAATATCTGTCAGACATTATCAACAAAAGGGGGGGAGTTCAGATTAGCCCAGAAGATATACTTTTTTTCAATGGGTTGGGAGATGCTGTAGATAAGCTTTATAGCTGTTTGAAACCTGATATAAGAGTGCTTTTACCTGAACCAACATACTCTTCCCATTATATATCTGAAGTTATGCATGGTTCTATACCACCTATGACATATAGGATGAATCCTGCAAAAAATTGGGAGCCTGACCTTGATGAAATAAAGGAGAAGGTTAGAAGGTATAAGGCAATTGTAGGTATTTTGGTGTTAAACCCTGATAACCCCACAGGCTTTGTTTATCCTGAAGATATTTTGAGGGAAATCGTAAAAATAGCAAAAGAAAATGATCTTTTTCTTATTTTTGATGAGATATACAATAAAATTGTCTACAATGGTAAAAAATCTGTTTTACTTGCAGATATAATAGGTGATGTTCCCGGAATAAGTTTGAAGGGGATTTCAAAGGAATTCCCCTGGCCTGGATCGAGATGTGGATGGATGGAGTTTTATAATGTAGACAAAGATAAGAGCTTTGCTCAATATGTAAACAGTATTGTTCAAAAAAAGATGTCAGAGGTCTGCTCTACGACACTTCCCCAGATTGCTATTCCTGAAATAATGGAACACCCAGAATACAGTAGATATTTGATGGAGAGATCAGCTCATTATGAGAAACTATCTAATATTGCCTATAATATTTTGAGGGAGAATAGGTACCTTTTTGTAAATAGAACTGATGGTGCTTTTTATATGGCTGTTGCATTTAAGGATAACATTTTAAATGGCAAACAGAAGCTAAAATTTGGTAACAAAAATATTGAGGAGTTTGTTGAAAGCTTAATCACACCATCTATGGAGCTCGATAAAAGATTTGTTTACTATCTACTTGGTGCAACGGGTATTTGTGTGGTGCCTTTAACATCATTTTATACAGATATCCATGGATTCAGGATGACACTACTTGAAAAGGATGTGAGTAGGTTTGAAAAAACAGTAAAAACAATCTCTGAAAAAGTTATAGAATACGTTGAGAGTTAAATATGATCCTTTTTAAATAAAAAAGTGGGGAGTTAAATCCCCACTTTTTTATTTTTTATATCTTATCTTAGCTTAAATTTGTTTATCATAGACTGCAGATCTGACGCAAGTACTGAAAGCTGCTCAACAGCCTGTGCAGACTCCTTAGATGCGATGGAGTTTTCAGATGCAACCTTTGAAATATTTTCTACACTCTGAGACATCAGCTCTGTTGCCTTTGACTGTTCATCAGTTGCCCTTGCTATCTGTGCTACTTCATAGGTTACTGTCTCCACACTTGACTTAATCTCATCAAGGGCAGCTGTAGCCTCTTCTGCTTTAACTTTACCCTCTTCAACCTGCTGAACACCTTCATGCATACTTGCCACTGCTCCACCAGTGTCTGCCTGAAT
>JAIWOA010000129.1 GCA_020217115.1 Calditerrivibrio sp.
CCGGTGAAGAGGTTATGCTCGCTGTAAACAATATAGAAACCAATGGTAATCCCTTTGGTTTTGCCTATGCTTCCAGAGGGGATTGGAGTAAGGAGTTGAACGTTAGTAGATTGTCCGAAGGTGGTGACTTTGACATACTTTATTTTGTTGGCTGCTACGCTTCCTTTGATAAACGAAATATTGCTATAGCAAAAAGTTTTATAGATATATGTAAAATTGCTGGAGTAAAAGTTGGTATTCTGGGAAAAGAGGAAAAATGTTGTGGAGAACCTCTAAGAAAACTTGGGAATGAGTATCTTTACCAGACTATGGCCAATGAAAATATAGAAACATTTAAAAAATATGGTGTAAAGAAAATAGTGGTAACATGTCCGCACTGTTTTAATACGCTGGGAAGAGATTACAGGGAGCTTGGCCTTGATGCTGAGGTTATTCACCATACGCAGTACATCTTTGAATTGATAAATACTGGCAAAATAAAATTGGATAAAAAGCAGGCAAATGTAACTTATCACGATTCTTGCTATATCGGCAGATATATGGGAATTTACGATGAACCCAGAGATATTCTTAATTTTGCTGGAGCTACAGTTATAGAGATGTCAAGAAATAGGGAAGATAGCTTTTGTTGTGGAGGTGGTGGAGGTAGAATATTTGTTGATGAAAAAGGTACAAAGATCTCTGCTGTAAGAGTAGACATGGCAGAACAGACAGGTACTGATACTATTGTGTCCAATTGTCCATTTTGTACTACGATGTTTGAAGATGGTTTGAAAGTTAGGTCATTGGATAACAAGATGAAGGTTAAGGATATTTCAGAAATAGTTTTAGAAAGGGTAGTAAATTAGGAGGTTTGTATGAATATATTAGTTTGTGTTAAGCAGGTAGCTGATATGGAGGCAAAATTCAAAGTTGCTCCAGATGAAAAATGGTTTTTAGAGGATGATATCGCATTTAAAATGAATGAATACGATGAGTACGCTGTGGAAGAAGCTGTGAAATTCAGGGAGAGTATGCCAGATTCTAATCTCATAGTACTTTCCATTGGTGCTGAAAGGGTAAAGGAGGCTATCAAAAAAGCTCTTGCAATGGGTTGTGACAGTGGAGTTCATATAAAACATGATAAAGAGTATATGCTTGACTCTTACTCTAAAGCTTATGCAATCTATGAATATGCAAAGGATAAGAATTTTGACATCATCTTTACAGGGATGCAATCTCAAGATAGGGGTTCTGCACAGGTTGGGATTATTCTGGCAGAGCTTTTGGGGATACCTTCAGTTAGCACTATTGTAAGTTTTAAGTATGAAAGTGGGGAAGTTGAGGTAAAAAGAGAGCTTGAAGGTGGGAAAAAAGGGGTAGTAAAACTTAAAACTCCTGCACTTTTTACCTGCCAGTTAGGTTTAAATACTCCAAGATATCCTACGTTACCAAATATAATGAAGGCCAAGAAAAAAAGTATTGAAGAGATTGAATTTAGTTATAGTGGCAATTTAGCTGAAACAGATAAAATTTATTTCCCTGAAAAGAAAGGTGGGGCTATGATTATTGAAGGTGACCCTAAGGAATTGGCACAAAAAGTTGTTGCTTTTTTGAAAGATAATGGTCTTGCGTAGGAGGTTTGTATGAAAACTTTGTTAGTTGCTGAGTATAGAGAAAATAAATTACTGGAATCTATCTATGAGTGTTACGGTTTTACTAAACAGTTTGCTTCAGATATAGTTGTATTTGGTGTAGGTATTAGTAGTGATCTGCCACAATTTGACAGGAATGTAAAGTTCTACTTTGCTGATAGCTCTAAATATGGTGAATATAATCCAGATTTTCACAAAAGTCTCTTAATCAAAGTTATTGAAAAAGAAAAACCTGAGATTGTAATATTTTCTCACTCATCTTTTGGTTGGGATTTAGCACCGAGAATTTCAGCTTTGTTAAAAGCTCCTATGTTGACAGAAGTTGTAGAATATAAAGATGGAACTTTTGTCATGCCACTTTGTAATAATAAATTGAGGCGGGTTGCTAAAACATCTGGTAGCCAGATTGTTATAACACTGCAGGGGGGAGCTGGGCAATCTGAGAAAGGTAGTGTTACCCCTGAATTGGTGGATATCGATGCTGATGTAGTTTCAAAATATAATTTTGTAGGTTATGAAGAGGCTGAAAAAAAGGATGTGGATTTGACAAAGGCAAATATTATTGTTAGTGCTGGAAGAGGTGTTGGCAAGAAAGAAAATATATCAATAGTTGAATCGCTTGCAAATGCTCTTGGTGGAGAGCTTGGTTCTAGTAGACCTGTTGTGGATGCTGGATGGGTATCACATTCAAGGCAGGTTGGAACTACTGGTCAAACTGTCTCTCCGAAGCTTTATGTTGCCTGTGGCATCTCTGGAGCTATACAGCACCTTGCAGGGATGAAAAAGTCTGAGAAAGTTATTGCAATAAATACTGACAAAGATGCCCCTATTGGGGAAGTGGCTGATCTGTTGGTTGTGGCAGATCTTAATCAGTTTATACCTGTATTGATCGAAAATTTAAAGAAGTGAGCGTAGGATATGGATGATATATTTGGGCAAATGATTGAATCTTATTCAGGGGATGATTTGAATGCTGTTTATTACATGTCCATTGATGACAGCATCAAAAAGACTATAAAAATTAATGGTAGAAGCATTGAAATCATGGATGGTAAGCCAGATAATGCCGACTGTATTGTAAAAATGACTTCAGAACTTTTAAAGAAAGTCTGGTATGAAGGATATGTTCCCGGTATGAAGGAGATATTCTCTGGTGCGCTTAAAACAAATAATCCTGAACTTTTATCCAGATTGTTCAGCTCGATTAAGAGGGGGTAATATATGAATACTGTTTTGACTAAGGAATTGAATATAAAGTATCCAATCATTCAGGGTGGAATGATGTGGATATCAAAGCCAGAACTGGTGTCTGCCATTTCAAATGCAGGTTGTCTCGGAATACTTTCTGGACTTACCTATGAAACACCAGAGCTATTATTTGATGCAATAAAAAGTACAAAAGAAATGACTGATAAATCATTTGGTGTAAATATAACGATGTTACCAACTCTGAGGCAGATAAATTATGATGCCTACATCGATGTAATTATTGATAGTGGAGTAAAAATTGTAGAAACTGCAGGTAACAATCCAGAGGCTTTTATGCCGAAACTGAAAAAAAATAATGTTAAGGTTATTCACAAATGTACTTCTGTGAAACATGCATTGAAGGCTGAGAAGATAGGATGTGATTTTGTCTCCATCGATGGTTTTGAGTGTGCAGGTCATCCTGGAGAACTGGATGTGACATCATTAATACTTATACCCATTGCTGTGGATGCTTTAAAAATACCAGTAGTAGCATCAGGTGGTTTTGCTGATGGTAGAGGTCTTTTAGCTGCATTGAGTTTGGGAGCTTGTGGGGTAAACATGGGCACAAGATTTATGGCAACAAAAGAGGCTCCAATCCATGAGAATATCAAGAAGAGACTTGTTAAAGCTACAGAAAATGACACTATGCTGATAGAGAGGAGTCTGAAGAATACTATAAGGGTTTTGAGAAACAGACAGGCAGAATTGGTGGAAAAGATGGAAAAAGAGGGTAAGGGGCTGATGGAGTTGGCTCCTCTATTGAGCGGAATGAATGGTAAAAGGTGTCTTTTAGATGGTGATTATGATGGGTTTATATTCGGTTGTGGCCAGGCTGTGGGATTAGTAAGGGATATCCCTTCTGTTGCAGAGCTTGTTAAAAGAATTGTAGATGATGGGGTAAATTCTTTTAATAGGTTAAAAGAGATTATTGGATAAAAAATAGGGAGGATGCCGTGAGTGACAAAAAATATGGTTATGACACTATTGTTGAGATGTTTAAAGGAACAGTAGAAAAGTATCCAAAAAATATGGCTTTTGGTTACAAAAAAGGTGATCAGTTTGTTCATATACCATATACAAGGTACTACGAGCTTGTATTAATGATGGCAAGGGGTTTGAAAAAGATAGGGATTAAAAAGGGTGATAGAATTGCCATATTATCTGAAAATAGACCTGGATGGATAATCACAGATATGGCTATTCAGATGTGTGGAGCTATTACTGTTCCGATTTACCCTACAAACACCCCAGAAACTATAGAATATATACTTAACAACTCAGAGTCGAGGGCAATATTTATTTCAAATAAAATTCAATTTGAAAAACTCTATTCTATAAAGGATAATATACCTACAGTGGAGTATGTTTTTTCCTTTGATAGATTTCTTAGTGACAAAAAATTACCTGTTTTTACTTTTCTGCAAATATCTGAGATATCCATAATGCTTACTGAAGAAGAAAAGGTGATGATAGAAAAGGGTATTGAGGAGATAAATCCTGAGGATGTGGCAACTATAATCTATACTTCCGGGACTACTGGATTTCCAAAGGGTGTAATGCTTACACATAAAAATCTTATGTCTGAAGTCTATCTGGGTACGAGAAAGATTGAATTATTAACTAATAAAGAGATTTTTCTAAGTTTCCTCCCTTTAAGTCATATTCTGGAAAGGAGTGTTGGATATTACATCCCTGTATACAATGGCTGTGAAATAGTCTTTGCAGAAAACATAGACAAAGTTGCTCAGAATATTTTAGAGGTGAATCCTACTTTGATGATAAGTGTTCCAAGACTTTTTGAGAAGATTTATTCAAGGGTTTATGAAAATGTTCATGCTATGTCGCCATTTAAGAAAAGTCTTTTCCATAAAGCTATAGAATTCGGAAGGTGGTATGTACACAAGAAACATGAGGAAAAGCAAGTAGATAGTTTGTCTGAAATAAAATATAAATTTTATGACAAACTTATATTTTCAAAAATACGCCAGAGATTTGGTACAAGATTTAAGGGATTTGTTTCCGGTGGAGCCCCCCTTGACAGAAATATTAACGAGTTTTTTTGGGCTATTGGTGTACAGGTGTATGAAGGTTATGGTTTGACAGAGACATCTCCTGGCATATGCATAAACTGTCCAAGTAAGGTAAAGATAGGTTCAGTAGGTACACCTTTTGAAGAAACAGAATTCAAAATAGCTGAAGATGGTGAGATTCTTGTAAAAGGTCCAATGATTATGAAGGGGTATTATAAAAATGCAGAGGCTACTAAAGAGGCTTTTGATGGGGAATGGTTCAAAACTGGTGATATAGGTGAGATAAGAGATGGCTTTATCTATATAGTTGACAGAAAAAAAGAGCTTATCGTTACGTCAGGAGGGAAAAATATTTCTCCACAGCATATCGAGAATGAGCTTAAATTGGACAAATATATCTCCCAGGCTTATGTCCATGGTGACAAAAAACCTTATTTAGTAGCGCTACTTATACCTAATGTTGAGAGGCTTATAGAATTCGCTAAGGAGAAAGAATTAAATTATCTTGATCTGGCTGATCTGGCAAAGCATCCTGAGATCATAAAACTATTTAATGAAAGGGTTTCATTGGTAAATTCAAAGCTTGCAAAATATGAGACAATTAAAAGATTTGCCATTATTCCAACAGAATTTACTATAGAGGGTGGAGAGATAACCCCAACTCTAAAACTTAGAAGAAAAAATATTTATAAGAAATATGAATCAATTATTGAATGTCTTTACAGTGACAACAACGAAAATTGTAGATAGAAAGGAGGATAGAATGCAGATTAAAAAAGCAGCAGTATTAGGTTCAGGTGTCATGGGTGCTACCATTGCAGCCCATTTGGCAAACGCTGGTGTAAAAGTCATTTTATTGGACATAGTACCACCAAAGCTCACAGATGATGATATTAAAAATGGGTTTGATGAAAACTCTAAGGGTTTTAGAAACAAAATAGTTCAAAAAGGTTATGATGGTTTACTTACAATGAAACCTTCTCCATTATTTCTAAAGGAAAATATAAACCTTATTGAAATTGGGAATCTGGAAGATGATGTTAAAAGAATTTCAGAGGTTGATTGGGTAGTGGAAGTTGTATTAGAAAATATGGAGGTAAAGAAATCACTTTTTTTAAACAAAGTATTACCAAATATTTCAAAGGATGCAATTATATCAACCAATACTTCAGGGCTTTCTGTCAATGCATTGGCAGAGATAATGCCAGAAGATGTGAGGAAGAGATTTTTAGTGACACACTTTTTTAACCCACCAAGATATATGAAACTTATGGAATTGGTGCCAAACAAAGACACTGATCCTGCTGTTATGAAATTTATGGCTGATTTTATTGACAATAGGCTTGGAAAAGGGATCGTTTATGCTAAAGATACTCCTAACTTTATTGGAAACAGAATAGGTGTTTACCTTATTTACAAGGCATTTAAACATTTAGTCGAAATGGGGATGACAGTCGAAGAAGCAGACTCTATAACGGGGCAGGCAGTGGGGATGCCAAAAACAGCTATTTTTAAACTTGCAGATCTCGTTGGTAATGACACTATAATGCATATAGGTAAAAATTCCTACAATCTTCTGGTTAATGATGAAGAGAGAGATGTTTATCAGATTCCAGAATTTTTAGCAAAGATGATCGAAAAAGGTATGAATGGAAATAAATCGAAGATCGGTTTTTATACCAAAAAGGGTAATGAAAGGTTTTACCTCGATATCAATACTCTTGAATACAAACCTTTACAAAAACCTAAATTTGCTTCTGTTCAAGCTTCAAAACAGATAGATGACCTTGCCACAAGGATAAGGACAGTGATTGACACCAATGATAAGGCTTCCCAATTTGCATGGAAAGTATTGAGAGATGCGCTTCTCTACACATTTAAAAGGATACCTGAAATCTCTGATGACATTGTAAATGTAGATAATGCTATGAAATGGGGTTATAACTGGGAGTTTGGACCTTTTGAGATATTAGACGCCATAGGAGTGTCCAGATTTGTAAAAAGGTGTGAGAATGATGGTGTGGTTGTACCGGATAAGTTGAAAAAAATAGAATCTTTTTACAGATATGAGGGTGATAAAAAGTATTACTATGACATAATATCTGAAAAATATGTTGAAATGGTTCAAAATCCTAAAAAGATAAATTTAGAGATAGTCAAAAAGGGGAATAAAGTGTTGGAATCCAATAAGGGTGCATCTCTTATTGACCTTGGAGATGGGGTATTTTGTCTTGAGTTTCATTCTAAAATGAATTCGATAAGTGGAGATATTTTGTCGATGACCAAAAAAGCCATTAAGAGAGCTGAAGAAGATGGGCAGGCACTTATTATGGCTAATCAAGGGAAAATGTTTTCTGCTGGAGCAAATCTTGCCATGCTTTCTACCGCCATTGCAGAAGGTGCCTATGATGATATAAATATGATGGTCAAGGCATTTCAAGATGCTACTATGTCAATTAAATACTCATCTATTCCTGTAGTAGCTGCACCGTTTAATATAGTTTTGGGTGGTGGGTGTGAATATTGTATCCACGCTGATGCTATAGTTGCACATGCTGAAACATATATGGGTCTTGTAGAGGTTGGAGTTGGTATACTTCCAGCTGGTGGTGGAACAAAAGAGATGGCAATTAGAGCAATTCAGCTTGCAGAAAAATATCAGACAGATGTTTCCCCATTCATTTTCAAGTTTTTTATGAATATCGCTACAGCAAA
>JAIWOA010000023.1 GCA_020217115.1 Calditerrivibrio sp.
AGAAAGTGGAAGGATAGGAAGAAGGTAGTGGCTTTTCCTCTTTTTCCTGGCTACCTTTTTGTTGAATTTGATGAAAATAAGGAGTTTTCAAATGAAGTCATCAAAGTATTAAAAACTCCTGGTGTTGTCAGTTTATTGAGTGATAGATCTGGTAAACCAAAAGTTGTTCCGAAAGAGGATATACTGGACATAAAAAAACTTGTTGAAAGCAATAAGGATATAGATCCTTATCCATATTTAGTTGAAGGTCAGATGGTTAGAATAGTTAACGGAGCACTTAAAGGGGTCACAGGGATACTTTTGAAAAAAGAAAGTATCGATTATCTAATAGTTACGGTTGAAATATTAAAGAGAAGTGTCTGTGTAAAATTAGATCCTTCAGATGTTGAAAAATTTTAACTTATCTTTAATACCAATATATTTAAAGGCTTTATTATATTTTTAACATACTTTTATTTGATTTTTAACTCTTTTTAGTGTATATCTTGCTACAGAGTGTTTTTTTAAGTTAATAAGTCTGGGGTGCTCGATGTCTAATAGAATGTCTGTGCTTATTGTTGATGATGAGGATTATATTCGTGATAGTATAAAACTTCTATTGGAGGATGATAACTACAATTGTATAGAAGCAAATAATGGGTATGAAGCTCTTGAATTGCTTGAAAAGAGAGAGGATGAGATCAATGTCATACTTTCAGATATCAAGATGCCAGAGATGGATGGGATTACCCTTTTAAAAATTATAAAGGAAAAGTA
The DNA here is from genome assembly GCA_020217115.1 of Calditerrivibrio sp. GTDB lineage: Bacteria > Chrysiogenota > Deferribacteres > Deferribacterales > Calditerrivibrionaceae > Calditerrivibrio. The sequence goes on from JAIWOA010000023.1 coordinate 757, forward strand.
TCCGAATAAAGTGGTAATAATTATAACAGGTTATCCAAGTCTTGAAACTGCAGTTGAAACATTAAAAATGGGTGCAGATGACTATATAACAAAGCCATTTAACGTTAATGAGGTGAGCTCTAAGTTACAAAAAGCTATAGAATCTTCAAAGTTAAAGAAAGAGGTAATTCTTTTAAATGATGTAGTTTCTATCTATGAATCAACAAAACTGCTATCTTCAACTATTTCTCAAGAAGAGATATTCCTTGAGGTTCATAAAAATATAATTGGTGAATGGGGGATGTCTGGATTTTATGTTAAGCTTTTTGATAGAAAGTTAAGTTTTCAGTATGCTGATAGTAGAGTTATAGATTACGTTAATGAGGAATTTTCTCCTAAAAATGTGATTATTATATTTAAAAAAGTAGATGTTTTCCAGTTCAACATACAGTATGATAATAAAGGTTATTCATGTTTCCTTTTCCCAATGTATTCCAAAAATGGTCTGTGGGGTATATTTTGCATTTATTGCGATGCTAAAAAAAAGATTTCTGATATCAGAAAGCATATTATGAATACCTATGTGGGGGAGATCTCACTGGCACTTCAAAATTCCCTTGCTTACATTGAAATATCTGATGGTTACCTTCAGACGGTAACTTCCCTTTCCAATGCTGTTGATGCAAAGGATAGTTACACCAGAGGTCACTCAGAAAATGTTAAAAAATATAGTACCATGATTGTTGAAGAGATGGGATTTAACAGTATTTTTGAAAAGTATATGACATATGCCGGTTTATTGCATGATATCGGTAAGATAGGTATTGATACATACATAATAGTAAAGCCTGATAAACTTAGTAGTATTGAATTTGAAGAGATAAAAAAACATAGTTTATATGGTAAAGAGATTCTTGAACCTATAACATTTCTTGGGGATGTCCCTTATTATGTTCTTTTTCACCATGAAAAATTGGATGGTTCTGGCTACCCATATGGTCTGACTGCACATGAAATCCCTATAGGATCTAAGATACTTGCTGTTGCAGATAGCTATGATGCTATGACAACAGATAGAAGCTATAGACCAAGGAGAAATGCAATTCAAGCAGTGGAGGAGCTTGATAGATGCGTTGGAACGCAATTTGACAGAGATGTTGTTGCTGCATTCAAAAGTGCTCTCAAGAAAAAGGGGTATATATGATTTCACTGTTTGAAGAAGATCTTATAAGTTTGGGGAGAAGAGCTTTTGAGATAAAAAAGTCTTATTTTGGTGAAAAAGTCTACTATGTGAAGAATATTCATCTAAATTATACGAATATTTGTGTAAATGGTTGTAAATTCTGTGCATTTTCTAAGAATGAAGGAGATGCTGATGCCTATGAATATTCAATTAGAGATGTAATAGATTATCTTGGTAAATCTGATATAAAATTTAATGAAGTTCACATTGTGGGGGGTTTACATCCAGGCTTTAAATTTCATTATTACCTTGACCTTGTAAGTGAGATCAAGAGGAATTTTCCTGATGTAGCTGTAAAAGCTTTTAGCGCTGTTGAGATAGATTATTTTACCAAAATATCTGGCTATAGTGTTGAAAAGGTGTTAAATAGCCTCAAAAATGCTGGATTGGACATGATGCCAGGGGGTGGAGCTGAAATATTTGCCCATGATGTCAGAAATCAGATATGTCCTGAGAAGATAAGTGCAGAAAGGTGGCTTGAAATAGTGGAAATAGCCCATTTAAATGGAATTAAAACAAATGCTACAATTCTTTATGGACATTTAGAGTCTCGCGAGGATATTATTGATCATTTGATAAAATTAAGGAATTTGCAGGAAAAAACGAAGGGATTTAACGCTTTTATTCCACTATCTTTCCATCCAGAAAATACATTTTTAAGTCATCTGAAACCTTCTACTGGGGTTGAAGATCTTAAAATAATTGCTATTTCAAGAATTATTCTTGATAATATACCCCATATAAAGGCATATTGGGTGATGCTTGGGGAAAAAATATCCCAAATAGCATTAAATTTTGGAGCAGATGATCTTGATGGAACAATTGTAAAGGAGAGGATTACACATTCTGCTGGAGCTAAATCGAAAGAGGGCCTTACTGAGGATGAATTGATCTATATGATAAGATCCGCAAATTTTTTGCCAGTTGAGAGGGATGCATTTTACAATGAAATTAAAGTGCACTAACAAAAAATTTGCTTTTATTAATCCAAGTGTAAATATGCTAAAAATTTCACTCTATCTTGAGGATTATGGTAATTCTGTTAAGAGGTATATTACTGAAAATTCGATTATTCTATCTGGGAATAGAATTGTATACAGGAAAGATGAAGATAACATTGTAATCAGTTTTGATATTTCAAATAAGTTTTTGCCTGATCAGATGTTAAGATTTAAAGATAGTTTTTTTTCAAGATATTTACAGAAAAGATTTTTTAAAGAATTTGTTTTGTCATCTTCTTACGAGTATCTTTTGAGGGAAAATTTTCCAATGGCAGAACGATATCTTTTCTCTAATTGTGAAACGATAAATGGTATTAGGGGGGTTATTGAAGATAACAAAGATACTATTTTTATAGCATCTTATCTTGATTTGAGGGATTTTAGTGGAATAGAATTTAACAAAGAGATTGCGGTTTTTAGTCCACAATTTAATGTTGAAAAATATATTGGCAGAGATTATATATTTATATACGATAAAGAGTTAAGGATAGAGATCTTTATAAATAATAATCACATCTATCTAATGTCTGATAGATATGAACATATTGAGGCAACCATTAATAGGACCTTTTTAAAAAATGTTTTGGTGGAGCCGATGGAAAGATTTAAAATACTAAGAAATGAAGATATCTCTTGTAAAAAAATATATAGAAACCTTTTTTTGTTAAATGACTATAGTTTTTTTAATCTTTCTTTAAATCCTGGAAAGATCTGGTATGAAAGGGTAGGGGAATATCTATGTTCCGGAAAGCTGTAGTTGGTGGTTATTTTTACCCAGAATCTCCATCTGAGTTAAAAAAAATTTTTTCCAGATGGTCTTCTGTAGAAGTTAGAGACAATCCTAAAATGTTAATAGTTCCCCATGCAGGCTATATCTACTCTGGGGAAGTTGCATGGATAACTTTTTCATCTTCAAATATTCCCGAAAAGATTTTGCTTCTCGGACCTAATCACACAGGTTTTGGATCAAGGGTATCTGTTTATCCAGCTGGTTTCTGGGAGACCCCCTTTGGAGATATTTCTGTGGATGAAGGATTAGTGAATAATTTATTGAAAAATGGGTTAAATACCGATATGTTAGCACATATGAAGGAGCATTCCCTTGAAGTGTTGATTCCTATGATAAAATATCTTAATAATTCTACATCAATAGTCCCAATAGCATTTATGAATCTTAGTTATGAAGATTGTGAAAAGGTAGCAGAAAAGATTTATAATGGGATAATGGATCATCTGGATGGTATACTTCTGGTGGTGAGCAGTGATTTCAATCACTTTGAAAATGAAGAGGTTACGAACAGAAAAGATCAGCTGGCAATAAGCAGGATACTGGATCTTGATCCCTCAGGTTTATATGAAGATGTATTGAGGTATGATATCTCTATGTGTGGTGTTGTTCCATGTACAGTGGGGCTTTTGATTGCACAAAAGATCGGCTGCAAAAAGGGGGTGCTATTAAAGCATACAACCAGTGGGAAGATGAGTGGTGATTATGATAGAGTTGTTGGTTACGCAGGGATAAAAATATATTGAATTGTTGTTTAGGTGGAGGTGAATTTTGAAAATAAGGAAAGCTGTTTTTCCTGTTGCAGGTTTTGGGACGAGAATGTTGCCAGCTACCAAGTCTATTCCAAAGGAGATGATAACTCTGGTGGACAAGCCCTTGATACAGTATGCTGTAGAGGAAGCTGTTGAGGCTGGTATTGAGGAGATAATTTTTATAACTGGCCGTTTTAAAAGGGCAATAGAAGACCATTTTGATAAATCCATAGAGCTTGAAATGGCTTTAAAGGAGTCAAATAAGGACAAAGAGTATGAGATACTTACGAAGATAAGTGAGATGTGTGACTTTATAACGGTAAGGCAAAAGGAGCAAAAGGGTTTGGGGCATGCAATATACTGTGCCAGAGATGTTTTAGGTAAAGATCCATTTGTTGTTATTTTGCCAGATGATATAATATATTACAGGGAATCTGTGACAGGGCAGCTCATAAAAAAATTTGAAGAGGTAGAATCTCCTGTACTTGCGATAACAGAAGTTCCGTTGAATGAGACAAACAAATATGGTATTGTGGATGTGAAAGAGAAAATAGACAGTAGAACATTTTCTCTGAAGGGGATGGTTGAGAAACCAAAGAACAATCCACCCTCAAATTTTGCAATTATAGGTAGATATGTTTTGACCTATGACGTTTTAAAGTCTATAGAGGATTGTGGTACGACACATGGTGAGATACAGCTTACCGATGCCATAAGAAGGGTAACAGAGTCATCGGGCAGTTATGGCTATCTTTATGATGGTGTGAGATTTGATTGTGGCAATAAGCTTGGTTACCTTGATGCTACATTACATTTCGCAATGAACAGGGAAGATTTAAAAAACGATTTTTGTAAAATAATAAAAAAATATTGTTGAGGGGCACATGGACGATCTTTCTGCCTATGATAAAGTTATACTGATACATGGTATTGCTCAAGAACCAGAAGATATAATGTCACGGTTTATTAAGGAGATTTTTGAACATGGGCATTATCCACCAGTTGACATTACCCTCAGAAATGAAAGTGTTGTTGTATGGATAGAGCTTGCTGGAGTTAAGAGGGAAAATATGAAAATCTTCCTCTATGAGGATCTTCTTGTAATAGAGGGGATAGTACGCCCAGAGAAAGCTGCAAAATACAATTTCCTTAGGGTAGAAAGGGTTTCAAGTCCATTTAGAAGGGTCATTAAGCTACCAGTAAAGGTTGATACAAAAGAGATAAATGCCTCCTTCGAGAATGGTGTATTTAGAATAATATTTAAGAGGATGCCTAAGGAGTTTATTACAATTACATTAAATGAATTTGGAGGTAAGAGTGGAACAACAAATTGAAAATGAATTAAATATACCAGAAGTAATGCCTTTATTACCTGTTAGAGATATTGTAGTATTTCCATATATGGTGGTTCCTCTTTTTGTAGGAAGGGAATCGAGTATTGCATCTGTAGATGATGCACTTAATTCAAAAAGAATGATATTTCTTGCATCCCAAAAGGATCCTGTTCTTGAAGATCCAAAGAAGGAAGACATATACACAACCGGTGTAATAGCGATGATTCTCAGAATGTTGAAGTTGCCTGATGGTAGAGTCAAAATACTTGTTCAAGGTTTGAAAAGGGGTGTATTGGAAGAATATGTTCAAGAAGATCCATTTTATAAAGTAAAGGTAAGTTCCATTGATGAGGATGAATCCCCTGTATCTGATCTTAAAGTAGAGGCACTAATAAGATATGTTAAGGATCAGTTAGCCAGAGCTGTAAGTTTAGGGAAACCTATGCTTCCTGATCTTCTTGCTGTCATAGAAACGATAAATGTTCCCGGCAAGCTTGCAGATATAATTGTGGCAAATCTTGGTTTAAAAATATCTGAATCTCAAGAAGTTTTAGAGGAAAAAGATCCAGTGGTAAGATTGGATAAAGTTAGTCATTTCCTTACGAGGGAGATCTCTATCCTGGAAGTTCAGCAAAAAATAGTTACAGATGCTAAGGGTGAAATAGATAAAAGTCAAAGGGAGTATTTTTTAAGGGAGCAGTTAAAGGCTATCAGGAAAGAGCTTGGAGATGATGATGACCTTTCAAAAGAGGTTGAGGAGTTTGAAAATAAGATAAACAAGATAAAAATGCCTAAAGATGTCAAGGATGAGGCATTAAAACAGCTTAAAAGGCTTTCAAGGATGCACTCAGATTCTGCTGAGGCAACTGTGATCAGGACATTTTTAGAATGGATTGTTGAGTTGCCATGGGGTAAATTTACTAAAGACAACCTTGATCTTACAAATGCCAAAAAAGTGTTAGAGGAAGACCATTATGGACTTGAAGAGGTTAAAGATAGAATTCTGGATTTTCTTGCCGTTAGAAAGCTAAACTCTAAAATGAAAAGTCCTATCATCTGTTTTGTAGGACCTCCAGGAGTAGGTAAAACCTCATTGGGCAAATCAATTGCAAGATCTATGGGGCGAAAGTTTGTGAGGATATCTTTGGGTGGTTTGAGGGATGAGGCAGAGATAAGGGGTCATAGAAGAACATATATAGGAGCTTTGCCAGGTAAAATTATACAGGGCTTGAGAAATTCTGGGAGTAGTAACCCAGTTTTTATGCTTGATGAAATAGATAAATTGGGCAGTGATTTTAGAGGTGATCCATCATCTGCATTACTTGAGGTATTAGATCCTGAGCAGAACAATGCTTTTGTCGATCATTATCTTGGGGTGCCCTTTGACCTTTCTAAAGTTATGTTTATTACAACTGCAAACTACCTTGATCCTATCCCACCAGCTTTGAAGGATAGAATGGAGATTATACATATCCCGGGCTATATTGAAGAGGAGAAGATAAAAATTGCACAAAAGTATCTTATTCCGAGACAGATCAAAGAGAATGGTTTGAAGGATGGCCAGATTTTTATAAGTAATCCAATGTTGTCATTTATAATATCTGGTTATACGAGGGAATCTGGTTTGAGAAACTTAGAGAGGCTTATAGGGACAATCTGCAGAAAGATTGCACGCAAAGTTGCAACTGGCGAAGATAAAAATTTTAGTATAAGTAAAAAACAGGTTGTTAAATTTCTTGGACCAGAGAAATATTTCCATGAAGATGAGCTAAAAAATAACGAAATTGGTATAGTTACAGGTTTAGCATGGACACCATACGGTGGCGATGTTCTTTTTATCGAATGTGCAAAGTTTAAAGGGAAAGGGAACCTTTTGCTTACAGGTCAGCTTGGGGATGTTATGAAAGAATCTGCAAGGGCTGCATTAACCTATGTGAGGTCAATTGCTGAAAAGTATTCCATAGAAGCAAGTGTATTCGAAGAGACTGACTTGCATCTTCATGTACCTGCAGGGGCAATTCCTAAGGATGGACCTTCTGCTGGTATCACAATGGCTACAGGTATTTTTTCTTTATTTACAGGGAAAAAGGTGAAAAAAGATGTTGCTATGACAGGTGAGATAACGATTACTGGCAAAGTTTTGCCCATTGGGGGACTAAAAGAGAAGCTTCTTGCTGCCAAAAGAATGGGTATAAAAACTGTCATTATACCAAAGAAAAATGAAAATGATCTGGTAAAACTTCCAAAGGGTTTGAAATCGTATTTTAATATCGTTGCAGTTGAAAAGTTTGATGAAGTCATTAAGGTGGCAATAGAGGATATATGATAAATAGGATAAGGGAAAGCCTGAAATATATCTTAAATATTAATGCTTCTGCCAATAAAATAGCTATGAGTAGTGCTCTTGGTATGTTTATAGGTTTTAGCCCATATCTCGGTTTTCATACTTTATTGGCTACAGGTGTTAGTGTATTGTTCAGGCTACCCATATACCCTCTTATGATAGGGGCTTATGTTACAAATCCTATAACTGTTCCTCCAATATATGCTTTTTTGTATAAAGTTGGTGTTATTTTGACCGATAGCAGAGAAAGAGAGATACATTGGAATGTACATAGTTTTGGAGAATTAATGCAACTTGCAAAAACTATTTTATGGCCTATTTTTGTTGGTTGCCATGTTGTTGGTATTATACTTGCATTTATAACTTATTTTACAGTTAAGCATCTACTTATGAAATATAGAGGTTTTTGATGGGTGAGATTATTTCCATAGCAAGTGGCAAAGGTGGTGTTGGGAAAAGTTTTTTTTCTGCTAATCTGGCTATATCAATGTATCAGATAAACAGTAACGTATTACTCGTTGATGGTGATCTTGGTGGAGCTAATCTGCACAGTTTTCTGGGACTCAAAGCTCAGGGTAGGGGGATATACAACTTTCTTAAAGACAATTTCAGTATGGAAGATGTTATTTTAAAATCTCCAGCTGGTGTTGATTTTATTGGTGGATCAAGTGATGTCCTTGGCATGGCGCATATTAGCAATTTTGAGAAGCTAAAGATATTAAATCATCTAAAGAGATCTAATTATGAATATGTTGTAATGGATTTAGGTGCTGGTACCAGTTATAATATGATAGATTTTTTTAATTTTTCTGATAAAAAAATTCTTGTGATGAACAGTGAGCCTACATCAATAGAGAATTCCTATGGTTTTTTAAAAATTGCTCTCTATAGAAAAATTGAAAGACATTTATTCAGAGATCCAAGGTTAGAAAATATCTGCAATAAACTAAGAAGCAGGAGTATGAATTATCAGAGTGTGGATGATATTTTAGAGGAACTTGACAAAATTGATTCTTCCTTGCCGATGGAAGTTATTAATATTGTTGAGAATTATAGGGTTGGATTAGTACTTAATATGCTGAAATTTAAAAAGGAATTAAATATATTTTACGGTTTTGAAAATGTTTCAAAAAAATATTTAAGAATTTCTGTTGAAAAATTAGGTTTTTTACCTTATGATTTGTATGTGAGTGATAGTTTGAAAAAGTTGGAACCTTACTACTTAAATGTTCCTGATATACGTAACAGGGATTTTTTTGATGAGATAAGGGATTTGGTTTTAAGTAAACTATAGGAGAGTTTTATGGAATCTCAACAGTTGTACATTGAAGATTTAAAAGAAGTTAGAGATGACGATTTATTACAACTTGTTGGTTTCAAACTTGGTGACGAAGAATATGCCATCGATGTTTTAAAAATACAGGAGATCATAAGGCTTGTTGAGATTACTTCCGTACCAAGAACAGATAGTTACATTATGGGTGTCATGAACCTCAGGGGAAAAGTTATCCCTGTTGTGGATTTGAGGGTGAGGTTTAATCTTGAAAAATCTGATTTTGATAAGAGAACAAGAATTATTGTTGTTAGATTTGAAAAAGAGAATATAGGTTTTGTGGTTGATGAGGTTACCCAGGTTGTAAGGATAAATAGATCTATGATAGAAAACACCCCACCTCTTGTTGGTACTATAGGGCAGGAATATATTTTGGGTATATGTAAGTACAATGATAGGTTGATAATACTACTTGATATAGATTCACTTATCTATGAAAATAAAGGTTTTGAGAGTGATTTAAAGAAAAAA
>JAIWOA010000024.1 GCA_020217115.1 Calditerrivibrio sp.
TTTAGGTCTTCTAACATTAAAGGTTCAGGGGAAGGTTCCTCTGGAAAAGATATAGTTGAACATGAACAGCGAGCAGTAGCTTCAGTTGAAAAATTAGAAACACAACCATCTTCTGAGCCTGCAAATCCTGTCACAGAATCATCTGAAGAATACCAACATGATGAAGAGCCAAAACAGCTTTCTGATGATATTGATTCGTTGATAGCTATGGAGCTGGCCAAAAGGGAAAAAGAGACGGAAGAATTAAATAGAAAGAAAAAAAGTGTTCAAGAGGAAAGTATAGAGGATATTCTCAATGATGCTGTAAGGCAGGCAGAGGAGAAGATAAATCACAGTGCAGAGCATGTTGATCAGAATGATCTTGACGCTTTGATAGCTATGGAGCTTGCCAAGAGGGAAGCTGAAACTGAAGAAATGGTTAGAAGAAAAAAAGAGGCTGAAAAAAAAAATGAATTTTTAGAAGATTTAGAATCAGTAAAAAAGGATGATGAAGTTTTATCAGATATTCCAAAAGTAGACGAACAAAACAATTTAATAGTTAAAGTTGATTCTGTATCTGAGATAAGGGAACTTGCTAAAAAGATCATAAAGGGTGAGGAAAGGGATATCTCCATAGATGTAAAGGGTGAGCTGGGTGAGATTATAAGGTTGATAAAAAGTACAAAGGAGAAAGTTGATAGTCTGGAGCCTGGCCTTGAGTTGTCAAGCCAAAATGTTCCGAATGTCACTAAGACACTGGAGTATGTCAATAGCACAACAGAGGAAGCTACTGCTAATCTTATCCAGTATTGTGATGACCTTACGTCCATTTATTCTGAGCTAAGTGAGCATTTTAGGGAGGTTGAAAAGTATATAGAAAATGGGAATAAGGAGATGACCCTTGATAAAATTGGTATGATAGATTCTCTGGTATCTAAGGCAGAGGAGATAGGTTTTAATATTCTTCAAGCCCTTGAATTTCAAGATATAACGGAACAGAAAATTAATAGAGTTATAAAGAATGTTGAAGAGATAGGTGCAAGGCTTGGAGCTATTCTGGGATATGTAGTGGCAAGTGGATCTATTGTGGATGAGGCTGGAGCTTCTTCTCAGGATGATATAGACAAGCTTTTGAGCGATTTTGGTTTAAATTAAGCTTTTTAAATAGGTATATTTTAAAAAGGTGGATTGCTCCACCTTTTTTTATTTACAAACCTAATATATTATATCCACTATCTACATACAAAACATCACCGGTGACACCATTTGATAGATCACTACATAAAAATAGAGCTGCTTTGGCTACATCTTCCTGTGTTACATTCCTTTTTAGTGGAGCTCTTTCCTCTATTTGAGACAGTATTGTTCTAAACCCTGAGATACCGCTTGCAGCAAGTGTCTTTATAGGTCCTGCTGATATTGCATTTACCCTTACGCCATTTCCCCCTAGATCATTTGCCAGGTACCTTACAGACGATTCAAGGGCTGCTTTAGCAACTCCCATAACATTGTAGTTTTGAACGACCTTTACAGAACCGTAGTATGTCAATGTTATTACGGAGGCATTTTGACTAAAAATAGGTTCGTAAGCCTTACAGAGAGCCACAAGAGAATAGGCTGAAATATCAAGGGCTATTTTGAAGGCATCCCTTGGTGTATCTACAAATCTACCCTTTAATGCCTCTTGTGGTGCAAAAGCTACGGAATGTACAAGGATATCTACTTTACCAAATTTCTCTTTAGCAACTTCCACAGTTAAAGCAATATCTTCATCCTTTGAAACGTCGCATTGCAAACAAAAAGCTCCATTAAGTTCTTCAGAAATAGGTTCAACCCTTTTTTTAAGAGCCTCTCCAGCATATGTGAAACCAAGTGTTGCTCCATTTTCTTTGAAAGCTTTTGATATAGCGTAGGCGATAGATTTATCATTTGCCACGCCGAAAATAACTGCATTTTTACCCTTCAAAAGATCCATAATACTCTCCTAAATATAGTTTATTAAACTAAAGATGTTATCTACTCTAAAAGATTCAATACCTTTTTCATCTAAATTGCCCGGAGCGTAAACGTTTTTTATCCCAAGTTTTAGTGCTTCAGATATCCTGCTTTTTGTATTTGATATATTTCTTATTTCACCTGTTAGACTTACTTCACCTATGAATATGGATGATTCTGGCAGTGGCTTATTCTTATATGCAGATATTAGAGATGCACATATTGCCAGATCTGCTGCAGGTTCATTTATTTTCAATCCACCAGCCACATTAAGGTAAATATCATGATTTCCAATATTTAATCCACCCTTTTTTTCAAGTATTGCTGACAGCATTTGTAACCTATTTGTATCAAATCCGTTTGCATTTCTTTTTGAAAAGTTGAAAAATGTTTGTGTTACAAGTGATTCTACCTCTACAAGAAATATTCTGGTCCCTTCCATGACACTTGTAAGTGCCCTTCCGGGTAGATTATTTGTCGAATTTAAAAGTTCCTTGTAACTTATCTCCTTCAACCCCTTGTCCTGCATTTCAAAGAAACCAACTTCATTTGTAGGACCAAACCTATTTTTGACAGACCTAAGAATTCTTATCCCCCTATTGTAATCACCTTCAAAGTACAATACCGTGTCTACAAGATGTTCTAAAACTTTTGGCCCTGCTATACTCCCCTCTTTTGTAACCTGACCAACTATAAAAACTGTTATCCCAAGGGATTTTGCTATTTCTACAAGAGAATGGGTTATATTTTTTATTTGGCTTATTGTACCAGCTGCAGAATTTATCTCTGCTGAATAAAATGTTTGTATAGAATCAATTATTGCATAGTCATAGGAATTGTTTCTCAAAACCTCATCTACAGACTCATAGCTATTTGTAGAAATGACATCCATATCACTTTCTTCAATCTCAAGTCTGCTTGCCCTTATCTTTATCTGGGATGTTGATTCCTCTCCTGAGAAATAGACAACTTTTTTATTAAATCTCGACAATAGAGAAGCAATTTGTAGCATAATGGTTGATTTGCCTATACCAGGTTCTCCACCTATCAATACAACAGAACCTTTTACAATACCTCCCCCTAAAACCTGATCAAATTCTTTTATATTTGTGGAGAATCTATCTACTTCTACCCCTTTAATATCTCTTAGTTTTAATATCTGGTAATTTTTAGAAGTACTATTCTGAGGTTGATTTGATTTTTCTGTTATCTCTTCAGTGAAACTGTTCCAGCTACCACATTCTGGACATTTTCCCACCCACTTTGGGGATGTTGCTCCACATTGGTTACACACAAAATATGTTTTAATCTTCCCCATCATGTTCCTCTATGAGTTCTGTAATTTCCATTGCTTTGGGGTAATATTTTATATTTAGATGTTCATATGCCATTTTGGTGGCAATTCTTCCTCGAGGAGTCTTTTTTATAAAGCCTCTAAATATAAGATATGGTTCGGTGACATCTTCCAGAGTATCCCTTTCCTCTGAAAGTGTTGCCGAAAGTGTATCAAGACCAACAGGACCACCTTCATATTTCTCTATAACTGTTTTAAGGTATGCTCTGTCAGATTTATCAAGACCCTCACTGTCTATTTCCAGCCTTTCAAGTCCAAATTTTGCTATCTCTTGATTTATTACTCCATTGTTCATAACCTGGGCAAAATCTCTTACTCTCCTTAATATCCTATGGGCTATCCTAGGTGTACCTCTACTTCTCCTGGCTATTTCATGGGATGCTTCATCATCTATATGGCATTTTAATATATTAGAACCTCTTTTAATAATTGAAATAAGCTCTTTTTCTCCATAGAAATCCAGTTTAAATATCATTCCAAACCTGTCTCTTAAAGGTGAAGTTAACAAGCCTATTCTTGTTGTAGCACCAACGAGGGTAAATTTTGGTAAATCTATCTTGATAGTTCTTGCTGATGGACCTTGACCTATTACAATATCAAGCTGAAAATCTTCCATTGCTGGATATAATATCTCCTCTACACTTGAATGTAGCCTGTGTATTTCATCTATAAATAGTACATCCCCTTCCGACAAATTAGTTAATATTGCTGCTAAATCACCGGGCTTTTCAATTACAGGACCACTTGTTGATTTTATGTTAACATTCATTTCATTTGAAATTATGTTGGCCAGTGTTGTCTTACCCAGTCCTGGTGGGCCGTAAAAAAGTGTGTGGTCTAATGGTTCTGATCGCATTTTTGCAGCATCAACAAAGATTTTAAGGTTCTCTATTATCTTTTTTTGCCCTACATATTCGTCAAATTTTTTTGGTCTTATATGGGGGGTATTTAGGTCTTCCCCCAATCTATCTTTAGAAAAAATGTCACTCATAGGTTTAATATTACCTATTTTACCTAAAAAATCAAACAATTATTATAATTAGTTGCAAAAATTTTAATGGTTGCTATATTATAAAGATATTTTTTAAAGAGGGTGTTATGGTAGAGAAATTTCCTGTTACTCCAGCTACGAGACTTTTGTCAACAAAAGGTGTTTATTATGAACCATTTTTGTATGATTATGAGGATAAAGGTGGAACAAGGGTCTCTTCTCAAAAACTTGGGGTAGATGAGCATATTATCATCAAGACTATAGTGATGGAGGATGAAAATAAGAAGCCAATGATAGTTTTAATGCATGGCGATATGGAGATCTCCACTAAAAACCTTGCAAGATTTTTGAATGTTAAGTCTATTCAGCCATGTTCTCCAGAAAATGCAAATAAACATACTGGCTATCTTGTAGGTGGGACATCACCTTTTGGGACAAGGAAGATAATGCCAGTTTATGTGGAAAAAACCATATTTGATCTGGAAAAAATATATATTAATGGCGGTAAAAGGGGATTTCTAATAAGAATTGACCCTGTTGTATTGAAAAATCTTTTATCACCCATAGAGGTTGAGGTAGGTTACAGATGAATAAAGGTCTTTTGATTTTTGACATGGATGGAACACTCATAGATAGTAGCATAGATATTACAATTTCAGTTAATTATGTAAGGAAAAGTTTTGGACTTCCCCCTTTGTCTGTTGATAATGTAGTTAGCATAATAAATGGTAAAAGGGAGGAATTACCCTATAATTTGTATCATGTAGAAACATATACACCTGAACATAGGAGAATTTTTGAAGCCCATTATATAGAACAATGCACCAAAAATACCTATGTTTACGATGGTGTAAAAGAAGCTCTACATAGATTAATTTCTTCTGGTTATCAGCTTGCTGTTGCTACAAACGCCTATACAAAATTTGCAGAAAGGATGTTAGCTCATCTGAATATAGATAATTTTTTTAATCTTATCGTTGGGGCCTGTAAGGTAAAAAATCCAAAACCAAGCCCAGATATGATACATCATATTGTAAAACAGGTAGAAAATGTTGAAAGAGTTGTTATGATAGGTGACAACCATACAGATGTGTACGCTGCTAAGAATGCTAATATAGAGATGGTATTTGCTAATTGGGGATTTGGTGAAGTAACAGATTATTCTGATGTTCATTTTATTGCCAAACATCCGTTGGAGATTATTGATTATTTGAATTAAAACGATGTGTAAAAATTATTTATATTTAGTTAATAATTGACAAATTCTATTATTAATTTATTTTTTGATTGGGGGTTTGTTTATGACTGATAAATTTTATGTTGGAGATATTTTTGAATCGGGTATTCCAGGATATGAATGTAAGAAGCTTGTCATTATTGTAAGTTCAATAATGGATAATGGTAAGTTTTATCTAATAAATTTCTCATCCCTTGAACCATGGTCAGAGAAATTTATTGTTTTAGATAATAGATTTGAAAAGTTTTGGCTGACATTCGATGAGGTTAAATATCTGGCAGAGACTGATGATATAAAATATGCTGGAAATATCAAAAATTACAAGAATGGGATTGTACCTATACTTAAATTGAATTGAAATACAATATTAAAGCAGGCAATTTAAAGTATAATTTTTAAACTTACTTTAAATTATTGTTATTTTTTATGACTGTGGCTACAGATAAAGCGGCTATACCTTCACCTCTTCCAGTAAATCCCATTTTTTCTGTCGTTGTTGCTTTAATGGAGATATCATCTATATCTATTCCGATAACTTCTGCAAGCTTTTGCCTCATCTTAAGTATATAATCTTTCAATTTTGGTTTTTCTGCTATAATCTGGGTATCTATGTTTGAAATAGAATAACCATTTATTTTTATAAGTTCTACTGTATCCTTTAAAAGGATTTTTGAGTCGATATCTTTATATTTTCCATCTGTATCAGGGTAAAGCTGTCCTATATCTTTTCCAAGGGTTGGTCCCAACAGTGAATCGATAATTGCGTGTATTAAGACGTCTGCATCACTATGTCCAAGTAAACCCAACTCGTATGGTATCTCAATACCACCTAAGAAAAGTTTTCTATCCTCTGAAAATTTGTGGGCATCAAACCCAATACCTGTCTTAATTTTCATCTTTATCTTTTTTAGGTTTGATATCAAGGGTCAGATCTAAAGAAAAATCGATACATCTTGATGGATCCTTTATTGAAAATTTTTTATTGCATGTACCCCTCCAGGCACATATTGAACATGATGGTTTTATACTATCACTCATACAATCCTCCTGTAACATATTATACTATTATTGAATTTTTATGTCAATTGTCATATAGAAAATAGTTGCAATAAGATAACACATGGTTTAGGATTACTTTAGTTAAGTTTTGCATCATGGGGTTTTTAGTTTAAAAAATATAGATTTGGATAATTTTATATGGCACACGATTTAATACTTTTCATGCTTTTATTTATAGGATCGTCAGTTGTTATTGCTGGATTTTTAACAAAGCTTAAAATCCATCCAATAATAGGATTTATTATTGCTGGAGCAGTTATTGGTCCAAATGGTATAAAGCTTATAAGTGAACCGGGTAAAGTGGATGCAATATCAGAAATTGGGGTTATTTTATTGCTTTTTACATTAGGACTTGAGTTTTCTGTAAGTAAATTAATCAGGTTAAAAAGGTATGTTTTTGTTGGTGGTGGTTTACAGGTATTTTTGACACTTATAATCTTCACAATAATAGGTTTATTTCTTTATAAAAATATTAAAATTGCTTTAATGTTAGGGATACTTACATCACTTAGCAGTACAGCAATAGTGTTAAAATTGATTGCTGATAAAGGGTTAGTGGATTCACCAATTGGTAAAAGTGGTTTGGGGATACTGCTTTTTCAGGATATTATGGTTGTTCCCATAATGATAACTGTTCCTTTGTTTGCTTCAAATAACATAGAATTTACAGATATAGCCATAAAGATTGTAAAATCTTTTGGACTTGGTGTTTTAATATTTTTTATTTCCAAATATTTCACTAACTTTATACTATCGAAAATTGTCAAATTGAGGGTGAGGGAGCTTTTTATTCTTACTATTATTCTCATAAGTATAGGCACAGCTTTTTTGACAGGTTCCCTTGGTATATCCATGTCCCTTGGTGCTTTTCTTGCAGGAGTTGTTTTAGCCGACTCTATATACACCCATCAGATAATTGCAGATATTCAGCCCTTCAAAGACAGTTTTCTTGCCATATTCTTTGTTTCCATAGGTCTTTTAACAGATTTTAATTTTATTTTTAAAAATATTGCCAGTATTTTATCTTTTTTGATTGCACTATTAATTATAAAAGGTTGTATAATATTTTTTGTAACATATTTTCTAACAAAAAGTAACAAAATCTCTTTCAGATTGGGGTTATCTCTATTTCAGATAGGTGAATTTTCCTTTATTGTAGCAGCTTTGTCAAAAAATCTTGGTATAATAGATGCCGATTTTTACCAGCTGTTTCTTGCCACTTCTGTATTTTCAATGATACTCACACCCTTTGGGTTTAAATATGGGTACAGGATTTATGATAAGATTCTCCCAAAATTCAAAGATACAGATATAAAAGATTCTTTATCTGATGAAGAACTTTCCGGGCATGTTATAATAATAGGGTATGGTCTTAATGGTAAAAATCTCAGCCATGTTTTGAAAGAAACAGATATAAAATATGTTGTTTGTGAAATGAATATAAACACAGTGAAAGAGATGGAGGAAAAGGGGGAGCCTATCATATTTGGTGATGCTACCAAAGAGGAGATACTTCATCAGCTTGGTATAAAAACCGCTAAGGCGGTAGTTATTGCAATATCTGATCCAGAAGCAACTAAACGTATTGTCAAATCTTGTAAAACTACCAGGGATGATATTCACGTCATTGTTAGGACAAGATATGTTGCTGAAGTAGATATGTTTAAACGGCTTGGTGCAGATGAGATTATTCCAGAAGAATTTGAAACATCCATAGAGATATTTTCAAGGGTACTTAACAAATATAATGTTCCAATTAATATTGTTCACAGGATGATTGAAGAAATTAGAAAAAATAACTATGAAACGTTGAGAACCACCGATATCCCCCCTAAGAAACTTTTTTTGTCAAGGGTAGACGATCTTAAAATAGATGTAGTCCCTTACAAAATCCTTGCAGATAGCAGTATAGTAGGGAAAAATATTGTATCTGTTAACCTTAGGGCAAATACTGGTGCAAGTGTAATCGCTATCAAAAGGGGGGATGAAACGATACAATCGCCAACAGCAGAGGAACTTTTTTGTGCTAATGATATTATTTATATTACAGGTACAGCTGAGGTGATTGATAAAGCGATAGAATATCTGGAAAATTTTCAAAAGATATCCCATGAAACATATCAAAATTAGAAATAGACTGTTATTAAAAGGTTAAATAATTGTTTTAAATTTGGTTTCAGGTCTCATCCATCGATCTTAAAATAATAGCTGTAGCTTGATGGTACAAAGGCAGCTGTTTCATTGCCTATTATTTCTTTTATACTTTCAATCTCTTTTAATTTTAGAAATCCCATTCTTTCGGTATCTTCCTTTGAAAAACTTGAAAATAGATAGCAGCTAAAATCTTCGGTTATTTTTCTTAGATTGTAGGCTGTTTGCCTGTTGATCTGATAGTCTAATAGTAACGACTCAAACATCTCTTTGGAACTTTTTATATCAAAAAAATTTTGAAAATGGTTTTCACCATAACCATCAATACATTCTGCAAAGAAAAATATATTCCCTCCGGGCTCTACGATATTCTTGATCCTATCTATAGATTTCTGAGCCTGTACCATATTGATATCCTTTGGGAATCCACCGGCGGAAACTATTACATTTTTATATTTTTTATCTATTTTTATTGTTGTATTTTCCATTAGTCTATTACAAGCTTCAAGGTGTGACATGAAAATATCTCCACATGTGAGATCAACTATTCTATTTTTCTCATCGAGTATTGTATTAATTGAAAAGAAAGTCTTCCCTCTTCGTGCTATCATCAGAGCTTCTAAAATATCTTGATGCACAGGGTTTTCTTTGAGATTGGCAGTTGATGCGTTTGGATTTTTGCATCTGTTTGTTTCGTCAAGTACCAGTTTGTGGTTATGTAGTGCTGTTTTCCTTGAAGCTATACCTGGTATAATAAGTTTTCTACCACCACCAAAACCAGCAAAGTAATGATAGCTTACTGCACCTATAGTTATTATGGTGTTTGCCTTTGTGTAGGCATTGTTTATCAATATAGGAGTATTGTTCCTTGTTTTCCCAAAGTAAAAATGCTCACTTATGTTATCACAGTCATGATCTATTATTTTATCTTCATATCTTCTGTATATATCTTCTGTTAAAATGGATATCTTTTCATCTTTTGTTAGCTTTCTATGTGTTCCAATTGCAAATATTATATTAAAATCTTTTTCATATTTTTCAAAAATATTTACAATATATGGTAAAAATATATCTGCTCCAGATTTCCTTGTAATATCTGGCAAAATTAACAGTATTCTATCTGCATTCTCTATTACATCTTCGATCCCTTCCATCATTATAGCGCTACTATTTAAAGTATTTATTATATCTTCTATACTTAAGATATCTTCTTCTCTATCAATTGATAAAAGGT
>JAIWOA010000025.1 GCA_020217115.1 Calditerrivibrio sp.
CAAATAGATCAAGATCCAATTCCAATAGTTTTTTACCATATTTTATGTTCATTTTAACCACCTATATGGGAC
The DNA here is from genome assembly GCA_020217115.1 of Calditerrivibrio sp. Classification (GTDB taxonomy): domain Bacteria; phylum Chrysiogenota; class Deferribacteres; order Deferribacterales; family Calditerrivibrionaceae; genus Calditerrivibrio. The sequence goes on from JAIWOA010000025.1 coordinate 73, forward strand.
ATAGTTCTATTAAATTTAATTGATTCATGATCTGAAACCTTGTGTGACCATTCTTTTATTTTGAGTGAATCCTTTATCAGGCTTAATAGTTTATCAGTATCTCTTTCTCTTATAGCTTTCTTCAGATCTATTTCATTGTCTGATAAAAGGCATGGCCTGAGTTTTCCATCAGCTGTAAGTCTCAGCTTGTCGCAGCTTCCACAAAAGTGGTTTGAAATAGGTGTTATGATACCTATTTTTGCCCCATTGGATAATCTATAATCGAGGGAGGGTCCTTCATATTTATGTTTTTCAAGTTTTGTAATTGTGAATTTTTCTGAAATTATATCAAGGATTTCTCTACCAGAAACAACTGAATCTTTTGACCATTCAATACTGTTGCCTATTGGCATAAACTCTATAAATCTAACATTGATATTATTATCAGCTGCAAAATTGCAAAAATCTATTATTTCATCTTCATTAAAACCTCTAATGAGAACAGTATTAACCTTTATGGGTAATATCCCTTCATTTTGAGCTGCTTTTATACCTTCAATTACATTTTTTAGTTCAAATCCTCCTGTTATGGAGTGATACCTTTCAGTCCTCAATGAATCTATACTTACATTTATTCTACTTATTCCAGCTTGTTTAAGATCTTTTGAGAATTTGGAAAGTAAAGATCCATTTGTAGTCAAAGTTATTTCTTCTATTTCTTTATTTTTTTTTCTAATTTCACCAATAAGGTTTGTGATCCCTTTCCTGACAAGTGGTTCACCACCTGTAATACGAACCTTTTTTATACCTATTTTACAGAAGAGATTTAAAGCAAATATTATATCTTCATAGGAAAGTATATCATGATGGTGGATAAATTCAAAATGTTGTGTGGGTATACAGTACTTACATCTGAAATTACACCTATCTGTTACTGAGATTCTTAGGTAGCTATATACCCTTCCATATTTATCCACTAATTTATTCATATAGTTTACTTTCCTCTAATTCCTTTTTCCCAAAAATTTTTGCGACGAATATGCTTATTTCATATAAGAATATAAGAGGAATTGCCATCATTACCTGACTTACAACATCTGGTGGGGTCAGCATAGCAGAAACTACGAATATACCAACTATAGAATAGCCACGATATTTTCTCAATTTCTTATCTGTTATTAAGCCTATTTTTGCAAGGAAAAATACTATGACGGGGAGCTCAAAAACCACTCCAAAGCCAAGCATCAATTTAACGATAAAAGACAAGTACCATGACAGAGAGAGATTTGCAGATATCCCTTCATTTGCATAGGATAGAAAAAACTTGAAAGCTAAAGGCAGGACAAATTCATAACAAAAATAAGCACCAGTGAAGAAAAGAATCGATGCAGATATTACAAAACCTGATACATATTTCTTTTCATCAGCATATAATCCAGGTGCTATAAATTTCCACAATTCATACAAAATATAGGGCATAGCAAAAAAGATGGCAGCCATGAAGGATAATTTTAATTCAGTGACAAAACCTTCGGTTAATTTTAACATGGACAATGTTGAGTTTGGTGGCATATACAATTCGAGGGGGTTTTTAATGAATTGAAAAAGTAATGTGCTTTTCCAGTAACAGAAAGAGAAGACTATAACAAGTACTATGAGTATTCTTATTAATCTTTTTCTCAATTCTTCCAGATGAGCTATAAGTGGTTGCTCAGCATCCATTGCCTGTTTCATTATTGTACCTTGCCCTCAGTATTGGTTTTGTCTTTGATATCCTCTGTTTTTTCTTCATCGCTAACATTATTGCTATCTTTCCATTTCTCATTATAAACATCATTCAAGTTTTTTGACTCTCCCTTCTTATCATTTATGACATCATCTATTTTCACTGCATCTTTAAACCCGTCCAGAGCCTTTTTAAATTCTGCATAACCTTTACCTAAAGCCCTTGCAACTTCAGGTAGCTTTTTAGGACCAATAACCACAATAGCAACAATAGCTATCAACAAAACCTCAGACAGTCCAAGTCCAAACATAGCATCTCCATAAAAATTCTTCGAGGGGTAATATGTATTATTTTTTTTATAAAATCAATTCTTTTTCTGTTCTTTATTTTTTTATTGACAAAATTATTTTTAAGTTTTATTCTTTACCTTAGAGGTAAACAATGTATATTGTAAAAAAAGAAGTTGACTATGCAATAAGAATAGTTGCATATTTGATGGGGAAAAGATCCCTTGTTAAAACCGAGGAGATCTCAAATAAGATTTTTATTTCATTGCCAAATACAATAAAAATTTTACACAAACTTTCAAAGTGTGGTATAATAATAACGAAGACAGGTAAAAATGGTGGAAATTTATTGGAGAAGAATGTGGAAAATCTTTCAGTCCTTGATATAATAAGATGTATGGGTTTTGACTTTGAGGTAAATGCATGTGTGAATGTCCCAGATTCTTGTAAACTTAACCCTATATGTAACATAACTCATTTTTTTGCTGATATTCAATATGGGATCATTGATAAGTTAAAGAATGCAAAGATAAAAGATTTTGTTTTTGATGACGAAGCATTAAATAAAATAGGAGGTATGTATGAATGACTACCAGTATGATTACCAGACGGTAAAAGGTTTTATCGTATCCTGCCTATTCTGGGGAGTAGTTGGACTTCTTATTGGTCTTTTGATCTCTGCCCAGATGTGGAATGCAGATTTTAACTTTGGAGAGTACTGGTCTTTTGGAAGACTAAGAACTGTCCACACAAATGTTTTAGCTTATGGACTTGGTATAGGTGCTGAGTTCGGTATTTTTTACTATTTAGTAATAAGGCTTACAAAACGTCCTCTGGTTTTTCCAAAACTGGCAAGGTTTCACTTATGGCTTTTTAATGTTGGTATATTACTTGGTGCGTGGTCACTTTTTATGGGTTATACTCAAAATGTAGAGTATGCTGAATTTGAATGGCCTTTGGACATTGCAGTAGTTATACTATGGGTAATTTTTGCAATAAATGTTATGGGTACTATATTTAAAAGGAAAGAGAATGAGATGTATATCTCTCTGTGGTACATTATTGCAACAATAGTAACAGTTGCTATCCTTTATATAGTGACAAATCTTTTTATACCTTCAACGCTAACAAAGTCATATCATGTTTTTGCTGGGGTAAATAGTGCTAACGTTGCATGGTGGTATGGTCACAATGCTGTTGGTTTTCTGTTTACTACACCTATTCTTGCTATGTTTTACTATTTTTTGCCAAAGTCTACAGGTTTGCCTATTTACAGCCATAGACTTTCGATCATATCCTTCTGGGCTCTTATATTTGCCTATCTCTGGACAGGTGCTCACCATCTTGTTTACACACCTTTGCCAGATTGGATTCAGACACTTGGTATAGCATTTACACTTTTCCTTATAGCTCCATCATGGGGTTCTGTTGTAAATGGTTATTTTACAGTTGAAGCCGATTGGTCTGTAATGAAAAATAAATATCTTACCAAATTTTTTATCGTTGGGGTTACTTTCTATGGTCTTCAAACAATTCAGGGTCCATCACAGGGTATAAGGGTTATTAGCTCCCTTATACATTATACAGACTGGGTTCCAGGACATGTTCATATGGGAACAATGGGATGGGTGACAATGGTTATATGTGGTTCTATTTACTATATAATACCTCATATTTATAAGACAGAGATTTATAGTGAAAAAATAGCCAATATACATTTCTGGATTGTTTTGATAGGTCAGCTAATGTTCTCAATTACAATGTGGATTACAGGTGTTCAGCAGGGTGCAATGTGGAAGATGACAAATCCTGATGGTTCTCTAAAGTACACATTTATTGAAACAGTTTTGGCGAATTATCCATATTGGCAAATGAGAACTTTTGCCGGGATTATCTTTGTTGTGGGTATGTTATTTTTCCTTTATAACATATACATGACTATTCAGAAAGGGAAAAAGGAAGCAGCGGCAAAATTAGCCACTGCTAATGCATAAGGGGGGCTAATATGTCTGGAAATGGAAATGGATTGTACAGTAAAGCTCTTCTATTTACTTTAGTTGCTACTATAACCGTTCTTATAGGAACATTTGTTACAATGTTTTACCCTATGATGAGGGATGATATGCATCCCAAACTTGAGAATTTAAAACCATTTACTGCTCTACAGCTTGCAGGTAGAGATATTTATCAAAGAGAGGGCTGTATGAATTGCCATACTCAAACAGTTAGGCCTTTAAAGGGAGATGTTTTGAGATATGGAGACTACTCAAAGGCTGGTGAATTTTATTATGATAGGCCTCACCTTTGGGGATCAAAAAGAACAGGTCCAGATCTCGCCAGAATTGGTGGTAAATACCCAGATGATTGGCATTACCAGCACATGGCCAACCCTCAGGCTTTCTATGAAAAGTCAAATATGCCTAAGTATGATTTTCTTGCAAAAAAGAAGGTCAATGTAAGTCAAACAGTTGCTGGTATGAAAACACTTGGTTTCCCTTTTCAACCTAATGAGATAGAAGAATTAAAAAATAAAACTGAAATGGATGCAATAGTAGCTTATCTACAGCAACTCGGCACTGCAGTGGCTAAAAAACAGGTGATATTGGTGGATGAAAAATCGGTAGAAGAGAAATCTCCAATAGCAGATAAAGTAAAAGCTGTTGCTGAAGGGGAAAGATTATACAAGATAGAATGTGTTGGTTGCCATGGCAAAAATACCGAAGGTAATATAGGACCTGCCTTTGCAGATTCTGCTAGAACAGATAAAGAACTTTTTGTTTTGATAGCTAATGGTTCAGAAGGTGCTATGCCAGGCTATGCAACTCAATTTACTAGAGAGCAGATCTGGGCTTTGGTGGATTTTGTTAATTCTAAGAAGAATAAGTAGGAGGAGATATGAGTAATTATAATGAAGAGTTCGATGATCTCTCTAAATTTGAAAGGCAGGATACCAAACATAATCTTCCTATGGGCTGGTTAATTCTATTTGTAGGACTAATAATCTTTGGTATATATTATACCTATATGTATTCTCCATCGTTTACTGGTTGGACACAGGAAAAGGCTTTCGAAGAAAGCATGAAAAAATAAGTTTAGATAATCTCCGGGGTCTATTGTGACTCCGGAGATATTTTGAAAAAGGTGTTGTTATGGCTAAAGATCATATTTTTTTGATAGTTTTTGGGTTTACTCTGGTTTTTTTATTGGTTTTTTTTATGTTTTACTATTATTCTAAAGGTAGAAAAGATAAAATAGAGTCTGCAAAATACAAAATGTTGGAAGATGATGAAGATGGAAAAATCTAAATATAATTACCAGGACAAAAGAGCCTTTGTAAGGAAAATACTTATTGCTTTGTTTTTATTAGTTCCATTTATAAGGATAAATGGGCATAGTTTTTTTAGATTTGATATTCCTGATCTTATATTTTATTTTTTTGGTTTTACTGTACCAATAAATAATTTCTTTTTCATTTTACTTGTAACACTTTTTCTTACTTTTGCCTTTATAACTATGACTCTTATGTTTGGGAGGATTTGGTGTGGATGGATATGTCCTCAGTCTGTAACGATGGAGGTAACAAGTTTTGTCGATAAGGTCAAAAAAGGTGAGAATAGCAAAAAAATATTATATTTTTTCCTATTAATTATTATAAGTTTTGTTATAGCTACAAATATGGTTTTTTATTTCGTTGACCCTTATCAGTTTTTTAGAAAACTTTTTAGTGAAGGTTATATTCACCCTGTAACTTTTGGATTTATATTGACGCTGGCAATTATAATATTTCTTGATATATATCTGGTAAGATTTAGATTTTGTGCAACAGTCTGTCCATATTCGATGATACAGTCTGTTTTGTATGATGATCATACACTTGCTGTTTACATGATTCCTGAAACTAAAGATGATTGCATAAAATGTAATTCCTGCGTTAGAGTTTGTTCTACAGGTATAGATATAAGGCAGGGGCTTAACTCAGCATGTATAAATTGTGCAAAATGCATAGATGCCTGTGAAAAAGTTATGGGAAAAAAGGGTAAAAAATCGCTTTTTGCATACCTTTATGGTCCTAATAACGAAAAGAAATTTACAAGACCTACAGTTTTAATAGGTTTGGTGGCCACATCTGTTTTTCTTGTGGCATCTATTGTAGCTGCAGTACACTTGAAACCTTATAAAGTAGAGTTTTTGACAAATCCAAAATTTTACCCAAGATTTACTGAAGGGTATGCGGTAAATGGATTTCAATTGATAATAGAAAATTACTCCTCAAAGGAAAAAAAGATAGAGATATTTTTATCTGAAAAAAGTAAAAATATAGATGTAGTGATTGAACCTGCAAAATATTTTTCTGCTAAACCTAAAGAAAAAAAAGAGGAAAATATATTTTTGAAAATACCCTCTGAGATATCGGAAAAAAATCAACTTATAGATCTTGAAATAGGGATAAAAGATGAGGAAGGGAAGATAATTTTTAAAAAGATAACTTTTAGAAAGCCTTTTGTTAAAAGGAGTTCAGTGAAAAAATGAAAATGATGATGGGGCTTATTATTGCTGGATTGTTGCTGCTTTATAGTTCATTTTATTTTGGTATGAAATATTTTGATGGAAAGGTTGAAAAGGATACATATGAATCAGCCCTTGTCTATGATAATCAGATGCAGATAATAAAAAAGTACAATATTGAGATAGTAGATTCAAAAATATACACTTCAGGTAGTAAAACATTCGTAGAGGGTTTTATAAAAAGTGATAAAAAACTAAATTTGACAGAAGTAAGACTTGAATATCCCTCTAAAAACAGTAAGATTCAACAGGATAAAGAGATTGATGGTTCATCTTTTAAATTATTATTTGATGCTGAGATGAAAGGTAACTATAGTATTGTAGCTTATATAAATATTGATAATATTTCTGTAAGGCTTGAAAAAGCAATATATATTAAATAAATTTTTGAGAGGTGAAGTATGAAACTTGGAACTATAATTATGATTTTATCAATTATTGCAATGCTTTTTATACCTCTTTACCTTGCAATAAAGCTTAATTAGTATTATGTCTTCTATTTACATTTTAGTGCTAATTTCCATTATTCTTGGAATATTAGCACTATTCTTATTTTTTTGGGCGTTAAAAAGGAAACAGTTTGATGATTCTGAAGGGATAAAGTATCGAATTCTCCACGACGATGATGAAAAATAATGATTCCTTGGTGGAATGTAGCCATTGCCTGTTAAAAGTAAAAAAAAACAGCGCTATAGTTGAGGAGTTAACGTCTGGAGAGAAGCTTTATTTCTGTTGTTCAGGTTGTCATTCTGTTTACCATTTTGTAAAAGATGGTGGTTTGGAAAAATTTTATGAGATACGAAAAGATTATATTCCTGGTCAGGTAAAAAGGATAAAAGTAACAGATGAGCTTTTTAAAGATGATATAAAAGTCATAGATGAAAATACCTTAGAGTTACCTATATTTGTTTCTGACATAAGATGTGCTGCATGTATCTGGCTCATAGAAAATAGTATTTCAAAACTTAACGGTGTCAAATATGTTAGGGTTAATTATGCTACCCACAAAATGTTAGTTCATTACGATTCAAGTCTGATAGAATTGAACAATATTTTATCAACAATAACTAATCTTGGTTATTGTCCGATACCATCTTCCCTTTCTTCAACTAACAGCATAATTGAAGATGAAAAGAGAAACTATTTTGTTAGGTTTGGTGTCGCAAGCTTTTTCTCTATGCAGATCATGCTTTATTCTGTAGCTTTGTACGCTGGGTATTTTCAGGGTATTAGTCATAATCTTAAAAATATGTTTACCTTCATAACCTTTTTACTTGCTACGCCAGTTATATTTTATGCAGGGAAACCATTTTTTATAAATTCAATTAAGTCCCTTAAAAATAGAACTCTAAATATGGATATACTGATTTTTATGGGTTCATTTTTTGCCTATAGCTATAGTATTTATGCTATGCTTAATGGCAAAGAGGTATATTTTGATTCATCTGCAATGATCATTACACTAATTTTGCTTGGTAGATTTATTGAATCTTCTATAAAGTTAAAAGCATCTAAAGAGATGTTGTTACTAAAAGCCCTTCAACCTCAACAAGTTAAAAAGGTATATTCGCTGGATGAAGATCTGGAAGATATAACAGGAGAGGTTCACAAGATAGATGATTTAAAAGTAGGTGATCTTTTGATTGTATACGAGGGGGAAACTATACCTGTTGATGGTACAATATTAAAAGGTGTTTCTGATGTAGATGAGGCTATGCTTACGGGGGAAAGTATACCGGTGACTAAGTCTGTTGGGAATATTGTCTTTTCTGGAACTAAAAATATTTCAGGTAAAATAGTTATCAGAGCTGAAAAGGATTTTAAAAATTCAACAGTCTCAAAAATAATAGAAGCCATCGAAAAAGCACAAAATACAACCTTTAAAACACAAAAAGCTGTAGACAAAATAATATCAGTGTTTGTACCATCAATTATCTTGATATCCTTTGCAACATTTTTTATATGGTTTTATCTGTCAAATAATCTGGAATTATCGATTATAAATGCAGTATCAGTGCTTGTAATATCCTGCCCGTGTGCCCTTGGCATTGCAACTCCATTAGCTCTAATGATTTCAACCAATATTGCTGCTAAAAATGGTATAATTGTGAAGAATGGAGATATAATTGAAGATATGAAGTGGGTTAAGGATATATTTTTCGATAAGACAGGTACATTGACTGAGGGTAAACTAACATTTTCCAATATAACTACCTTTAATGGTTTTAGTGTTGATGAGGTTGTCTCCTACGCTGCATCACTGGAGAAATATTCCGAACACCCTATAGCCAAAAGCCTGATTGATTATTATGAAGGGGATTTAAAGGGGATAAAAAGCTTTAAAGAGATACCGGGAAATGGGATTGAGGGGATTACCCTTAACAATGAAACTATATGTGTGGGTAATGTAGAATTGATGAAAAAAAATAATGTAGAGTTAGATTATAATATACTGGAGTTGATGGGTTCTGAGCAACTTGATGGTAAAATAGTGGTTTTTGTGTCCATAAATGCTAAACTTGCAGGTATGATCTCCTTTAAAGATCAAATAAAATCTAATGTAAAAGAGATCTTTGAGAAACTTTTATTAAAAGGTTACAAACTTCATGTTTTGACTGGAGATAGTGAAAAATCAACCTATGCAACTCTTGCCCCAATAAAAGATTATGCTGAAATATCTACATCCCTTACCCCCTTTGAAAAGGCTGAAATTATAAAAAAATTTATACAGGATGGCAGAAAAAATATTTTTGTTGGAGATGGTATAAATGATGCCCCTTCGATAAAAAATGCCTCCATTGGGATTGCAATGGGGAGTGGTTCTGAACTTGCAATTGAAACTTCCGATGCAGTAATAATGAACAGCAATATAGCCACGTTTCTTAAATTTTTAAATCTTGTGAAGTTTACCAATTACACTATAAAAGCTAATCTTTTTTGGGCATTTATGTATAATATAATAATGATTCCCCTTGCTGCAACTGGTCATATCCATCCAATCATCTCAGCTGGATTTATGAGTATAAGTTCAATTATTGTAGTTCTTAATTCTGTGGGACTAAGATTCTATAGACTTACATAGGATAAAATCTTTAATTTCAAAAAATTCATTTACTGATGTTGACAATAGATATATTTTAAACTAATTTATCAAATCTGGAGGTTTTATGGGAAAAGTTTATTCAATATCTGTAAGTAAAGAGACAGGAATGAGAAAAAGCAATGTCTCTTCTGCATACCTATTAGATAATTATGGAATTGATGGTGATGCCCATGCAGGCTTCATTCATAGGCAGGTTAGTTTTCTTGCTAAAGAGAGTATCGAAAAGATGGTATCGCTTGGTCTTGATGTTAAGAGTGGTGATTTTGC
>JAIWOA010000026.1 GCA_020217115.1 Calditerrivibrio sp.
TGAAAATATAACCACTGAGGGTATAGAACTTTGTAAACTTAAAGTGGGGGATGTTTTAGAGATTGGAGATCTGAAATTTACCATATCCCAGATAGGGAAGATATGTCACCATAAATGTGCTATCTTTTATCAGGCTGGAGATTGTGTTATGCCTAAAGAGGGGGTTTTTGCTGTAGTAAGTGGTAACGGTGAAATAAAAGTGGGTGATATTATCAGGTATACTCCCAAGAAAAAAATGTCTGCAGCTGTAATTACTCTGAGTGACAAAGGAAGCAAAGGGGAACGTGAGGATGTAACAGGAGCAGATCTGGTTAATTTTCTGAATAGCAGATTTGATCTGTCTTTTATTAGAAAAGATATGATACCTGATGAGACCACTGTATTGGAAAGTATGCTGGTGGATTTTTGTGATCTGCAGAGGTTTGATCTTGTTGTTACCAACGGTTCAACAGGTGTTTCACCAAGGGATATTGCTCCTGATGTTACAATTAAGGTTATAGAAAAAAGACTTCCAGGCTATGAAGAGGCAATGCGTATGGAGAGCTTTAAAAAGACACCGAGGGCTCTTGTTTCTCGTGCTGTGTGTGGCTTTAGAAAAGGGACTTTAATAATAAATCTCCCCGGCAGTCCAAAGGGGGCCATTGAAAATATCAATGTGGTTGTTGACGCTATTGAACATACCATAGAAAAGATTCAAGGAAGTACAGTAGATTGTGCAATTTAGGTGATGAATTGAAGCCTATTTTTGTGGTAATAGATGGTATAGATGGTTGTGGTAAGACAACTCAGGTTTGTAAATTGGGAAATTTTTTTTCTGGATGTAATATTTTGCATAGAATTACAAAGGAGCCCGGTGGAACTGATGTTGGTTCAGTGTTAAGGAGTATTTTAATCTCAAAAAAATATAATATGGAACCAGAGACTGAGCTGCTCTTATACTCTGCAGATAGAATTGAGCACCAAAAGAAGGTTATTTTACCAAATCTTAGGGATGGTATAAACATCATTTCAGATCGTTTTATCTCCTCTACCTATGCATACCAGATTTTTGGAAGATCCGTAGATAAAAAAATATTAGATCTGCTGTTTGATGTTACCGTTTTAACTTATCCTGATATCATATTCTTTATAGATATAGATTTAAATACTGCCCTTGAAAGGGCAAGAAAAAGGCTTGTTCAGAATAATCTTATCGATGATGAAGGTAAGTTTGAATCTTTAAGCTTAGATTTCTTTAAAAGAGTCAGGGATGGTTTTCTGTGGTATGCTAAAAATTATAAAAATGTTGTAATTATAGATGGTGAAAGATCTGCAGATGAGATTTTTGAAGATATTAAGAATACTGTTATGGATATTTTAAAATGATATATGGCCATGATAAATATATAAAATATTTTGAAGATATTATTAAAAATAACAGATTTGTAAATGGGTATATATTCCATGGGATTGGCGGAATAGGTAAGAAAAAATTTGCCATTGAGGTATCCAGAGTAGCTTTATGCCAGAATAACAGTTCATTTAATGAGGATTGTAGCTGTGGCAGCTGCAATTTGATCAAAAAAGGTGTGCATCCTGACCTTATTGAAGTTTTACCTTATAAGGATAGGAAAAGTATTGGTATAGATAACATAAGGGAGATAACTGATACGGTTTATTTTTCATCTTTTATGGGTTGTTATAAATTTTACATACTGGACAATTTTCATGAAATGAGCATTGAGGGGTGTAATGCTTTTTTAAAGACTCTTGAAGAACCCGGTGAAAATGTTGTTTTTTTTATAATAACTGACAATATAAATAGAATAATTCCAACCATAAAGTCAAGATGTCTTCAGCTTCGATTTGGTAGGTTAAAAAATGACGATATGCTTAAGATACTTACTTCACTGGGATTTGATGCAGAAGAGATCAAGCTTGTATTAGAATTTTCTGGTGGTTCTGTATCAATAGCTATGCAACATCTCAATTCTAATCTTAAAGATCAGAAGGAATTATTTTTTAACTCTGATGGTTTTGGAGATATTTTAATACACTGCTCAAATATTCTTAAATTATCAGAAAAAGAGGAATTGAGGTATTATATGATGTTCATCATAAAGAAATCTCTTGAAATGTATAGATTGACAAATAGATATAGCTATTTAGTATTTATAAATCAGATTCTGGATTGTTATAGAATGCTTGACTATAATATAAACATACGTATACTAAGGGCTAATATTCTTACTAAAATTTATGGAGTAGTTGGTGAAAAAGTATAGAGCAACGGGTGTGGCTTTTAAAAGAGCTGGTAAAATATACGATTTTTTGACAAATGGGGTAGATCTTTCCGTTGGTGATTTTGCAATAGTTGAAACGGAGAAGGGTGAAGATATCGCTCTGGTTGTTGTTGCCGACAGGGAGATAGAGGTTTCAGATGACCAGGTGATGAGATCTATTATAAGGAAGGCCACTGATGAAGACAAAAAGATTGCATCTGATAACAGAAAAGATGAACCTGAGGCTTTTCAAATCTGTAAAGAGTTTATTAAACAACATGAACTTCCAATGAAGCTGTTGAGGGCAGAATACACCCTTGATAGAAAAAAACTTACATTCTACTTTACTGCAGATGGTAGAATAGATTTCAGGATGCTTGTAAAGGATCTTGCAAGGGTTTTTAAAACAAGGATAGAAATGAGACAGGTTGGTATAAGGGATGCTACCAAAATTCTTGGTGGTTTTGGGATATGTGGTAGAGATCTTTGTTGTGCAACTTTTTTAAGACATTTTGATAATATTTCCATAAAGATGGCAAAGGATCAGAATCTACTTTTGAATCCATCAAAGATTTCAGGGATATGTGGAAGACTTATGTGTTGCCTTATGTATGAAAAGGATATATACGATGAACAGGTAGGTGAATCAGGAGAATTTGTGGAGCTAAAAGATATAGTAGATGATAATACTGGAGGAAACATATGAATAAACCAACATTTTATGTAACTACGCCTATATATTATGTTAATGATATTCCACATATAGGGCATGCTTACACTACGGTTGCTTCTGATGTTATTTGTAGATATAAAAGATTATCAGGGTACGATGTTTTTTTCTTGACCGGAACAGATGAACATGGACAAAAGATAGAGCAGGCTGCTGAAAAACAGAATATTACTCCAAAACAGCTTGCTGACAGAGTTGTAGAGAGATTTAAAAGCCTCTGGATCAAATTAAATATATCCTATGATAAATTTATCAGAACCACTGATGAATATCATAAAAAATGTGTTCAACATATATTTAGTAAAATGCTTGAGAATGGAGATGTTTACATAGATGAATATGAGGGTTGGTACTGTACCCCCTGTGAAACCTATTGGACTGAGACTCAGCTTCTTGATGGAAACTGTTGTCCATCTTGCAGGAGAGAAACTAATCGTCTAAAAGAGCCAAGTTATTTTTTTAAGATGTCAAAATATCAGGATAAGCTTCTGGAGCATATAGAAAAGAATCCTGACTTTATAAAGCCAGCTTCAAGGAGAAATGAGATAATATCCTTTATAAAGGAGGGGTTAAGGGATCTCTCTGTCAGTAGAGTTTCTTTTAAATGGGGTATTCCAGTCCCTGAAAATAAAAAGCATGTGATATATGTTTGGATAGATGCTTTGACAAACTATATTTCTGCTTTGGGTTATCCAAATGAGGATGATCTTTTTGGTAAATTCTGGCCTGCAAACTATCATATAGTTGGAAAAGATATTTTGAGGTTCCATACAGTATATTGGCCCACCATGCTGATGAGCATAGGTCTACCTCTACCGAAATCTGTTTTTGCCCATGGTTGGTGGACTGTTGAAGGTCAAAAGATGTCAAAATCCTTAGGTAACGCCATTGATCCAAACTGGCTTGTTGACAAGTTTGGAGTTGATCAGATCAGATACTTTTTACTAAGGGAAGTTCCGTTTGGTCTTGATGGTGATTTTTCCTTTAAAGCGTTAATACACAGAATAAATGGTGATCTATCAAATGATCTGGGTAATTTGCTAAATAGAACACTTGGGATGGTGGGGAGATATTTTGATGGAGTTGTACCTCCATACACTGTAAATGATGAATCTGATGATAAAATTGCAGATCAGATCATTTCCACATTCCATGAAATAGATTCCCACCTTAACGAGCTGTCCTTTAATAAGGCACTTGGATCAATCTGGGAACTGGTAGGTGCATTAAATAGATATATAGATTTTTCAGCACCATGGAACCTGGCAAAGGATCCATCTAAAAGAGATAGATTGGGATCTGTTTTGTATACTGTGCTTGATGGTATTAGAGTTCTTTCCCTTATGATATATCCATTTATGCCAGAAACTGCTGTAGAAATACGAAAACAGATAAATACAAAAAGGGATATTTATAAGAGTACATTTGACGATCTTTGTAAAGTTAGGGTTTTGGAGTCTGGTCAGAAGATAGGTGAAGTTAAACAGCTTTTCCCAAGGGTTGATGAGGCAGCTTTTAATCTTGAAATTACAAAGCATGAAGTTAACACGAAGCAAGAGGAACAGATAGAATATGAATATTTTTCAAAAATGAGTATCAGAGCAGGAAAAATAATATCCGCTGAAAAGGTAGAAAAATCGGAGAAACTTTTAAAACTCAAAGTAGATCTTGGTGATTGGACTAGGCAGATTATTGCTGGAGTAGGAAAGAGTTATACTCCAGATGAGCTTGTTGGAAAGACAGTTGCTGTTGTTGCAAATTTAAAACCAGCAAAACTGATGGGACAGGTTTCTGAGGGGATGATACTTGCTGCAACAGTTGGTGAGGGGCACAAAATTGTAGAATTACCTGACACAGTTGCTCCCGGGAGTGTTATTAAGTGATTTTAGAAAAGGAAAGTAGTAAAGAGTACCAATATTTTATTTCTGAGCTTGAAATAATAAGGGGATCTGGAATATTTTTTACAGATACCCATGCACACTTTCACTTTGAAGAATTTAAGGATTATGAACCTTACCTTGAAAATTGTAAAAAGTATAATGTGGGTAGGGTATTAACAGTAGGTATAGATCTTGAAGATAGTTTTAGGGCAAGGAATTTGGCAGATAAAATTGAAATGGTTTACTATAGTTTGGGTTTTCATCCCCATGATGCTGAAAAATTTTCAGACGAAGTTATCAATGAATTTCAAAAATATGTGAATGAAAGAAAGATGCTGGCAATTGGTGAAATAGGTCTTGATTTCTATAGAAATATTTCCCCTGTAGAAGTGCAGATAAAAGTTTTTGAGAAGATGCTTGAATTTGCCAGAATTAATAGAAAACCGATAATTATACACAATAGAGATGCTTCAGAAAAGTTGTCTGAGGTGGTGGATTCTATTTTTTCCCAAGATGATAAAATAGGGATTATACATTGTTTTAATGGAGATAAAAAATTTCTCAGGTGGGCAATTGACAAAGGTTTTTTGATATCCTATGCAGGACCTCTTACCTTTAAAAAAGAGGAGGATCTTAGAAATACTCTGAACTATGTTCCTTTAGATAGGTTGCTTATAGAGACAGACTGTCCATATCTAACTCCTTCACCAAAGAGAGGTAGACAGAATGAACCTTCCTATGTAGTCTTTAATGCCTTTACAGTGGCAAAGGTAAAGAAAGTTTCCACTTTTCAGTTAGCTGAACAGCTCGAAAAAAATTTTAAAAATCTTTTCATGGATATATAATATGTTCAAAATACTTTTGGTCGAAGATGATAAGTTTGCTACCAGGGGAATTATAAATTTACTGGAAAGTGAAGGGTATTTTGTGGAACATGCAGTAAATGGTAAAGTAGCTTTTGAAATGTTGAAGGAGAATGCATACCATCTTGTTATTACAGATATAATGATGCCTGAGTTAGATGGTATAAAATTTCTCCATAGGATAAGGGCTATCGATATTAATCTGCCTGTAATAGTTGTTACTGCCTATGATACCACAGAAAATATGATGGCAGTTTATGAACTTGGGGCAATTGAGATACTTGAGAAACCCTTCGATATAGATGTTTTTTTACAGTTAATAAAAGATATATTAGAATAGCAATAGACTTGTATTTATTTAGTTATTGAGATATAATTAACAATAAAGTTGGAGGTTGATTATGGTTAGCATTAAAAAAATCCTTGTCCCTACAGATTTTTCTGAAACTTCTAAGTATGCTATTCAGTATGCTATTGAATTTACAAAAAGCTTTGGTGCTGAGCTTGAAATAGTTCATGTCATATTTGATGAGAGTCAGATTGTAGCTTTTTATTTGCCCCAGGTCACTTTTCAAAATTTGGACAAGGAGCTTGAGGAATCTGCAGAAAAGCAGATGAAAGATTTTATAGAGAGTTTTCCTGAACTTTCCTCTGTAAAGTATTCAGTCAAAATGCTTAAGGGAACTGCCTTCGTTGAGATTATAAATGAGGCTAAGGAGTATAATGCAGACTTAATAATCATAGGAACCCATGGGAGAACAGGTCTGGAGCATGTTTTATTTGGAAGTACCGCTGAGAAAGTTGTTAGAAAGGCACCATGCCCAGTATTTACTGTAAAACCTAAAAACTTCAAATTTGTTATGCCTTAGTTATAAAAAGGATTAAGTGGTAGTAAAAATAAAAGCTTAAAAGATACTCTTTTTATTAATTAGTTTTGTACTATTGTATATTTTGTAGCTCCAAAGGTTCACTGTTTACTTTTGGTATTAATATAGTTAAAATATTTTAAAATTGTTATTGAGTTGATAGGGTGGGGTAACTCACCCTTTTTTCATTGTAGCTATTATACGACATAATAGGTTATAATTTTTTATTGATTATTTACAGATTAGTTGTTATAAAATTCAGAAAAAGTTTAATATTGAGGTGTTTATGCGTTTGTCTAAATATTTTTTGCCCACATTGAGGGAAAACCCTGCTGATGCTGAGGTTGTTAGTCATAAACTCATGATGAGGGCAGGTATGATCAGGAAAGTTGCTGCAGGAATATATGATTATCTGCCTATGGGTCTAATAGTTATAAGAAAAGTTGAAAATATTATTCGCAAATATATGAATGAAGCAGGAGCTATTGAAGTACTTATGCCAGCAGTTGTGCCAGCTGAGCTCTGGAAAGAAAGTGGCAGATGGAATGTTTATGGCAAGGAGTTGTTGCGTTTTAAGGATAGGCATGATAGGGATTTTTGCATGGGTCCCACCCATGAAGAAGTTGTAACAGATATTGTAAGAAATGAAGTTAAATCTTATAAAGATCTACCTATAAATCTTTACCAGATACAGACAAAATTTAGAGATGAGGTAAGACCAAGGTTTGGTTTGATGAGGGGTAGGGAATTTATCATGAAGGATGCTTACTCTTTTGATACCACAGATGAGGGGGCAGAAAAAAGTTATAGGGATATGCGAGATGCTTATTGCAAGATTTTTAAAGCATGCGGTTTAAAATATAAGGTTGTTGAAGCTGATTCTGGAGCGATTGGTGGTAATTTTTCCCATGAATTTATGGTAACTGCTGAAACAGGTGAAGATTTTGTAATCAGTTGTGATAGCTGTGATTATGCTGCAAATATTGAGAAGGCTCCTGTAATTGATGTTTGGCAGGAGGAAGATGAACCATTGAAAAGTGTGGAAAGGGTAGAGACAAAAAATATGAAGACAGTTACAGACGTTGCAAATTACCTTGGTGTTCCTGAAAAGAAGGTTGTAAAGACTATGATACTCAGGGCAGGTAATGATGATATTATAGCCGTTATGATCAGGGGGGATCATGAACTTAATATGGCAAAAATAAAAAACTTTTTAAATGTTCCCTATGTTGAGTTTGCTACACCTGAAGAGATATTGAAGTCTACCAATGGTCCACTTGGTTATTCTGGTCCAATAGGTATAAATGTAAAGATTTTTGCAGATAATGCACTTAAGGGTATGAAAAACTATGTTGTTGGTGGTAATGAAAAGGATATACATCTACTTAATGTAAACCATGGGAGAGATTTTTCAATAGTTGCATTTTCCGATTTTATAAATGCCAAACCTGGGAATACTTGTCCAAAATGTGGTGGCAAATACGTTATTACAAAGGGTATAGAAGTAGGTCATATATTCAAGCTTGGCACAAAATATTCTAAAAGTATGAAAGCTATATATCTTGATAAAGATGGAAAACAGCAGTATATTGTAATGGGTTGTTATGGTATCGGTGTAGGCAGAACTGCTGCTGCAGCTATAGAACAAAACCATGATGAAAAAGGTATCATATGGCCTATACAGATGGCTCCCTTTGAGGTGGCGATTTTACCCCTTAATGATGATAACGAAGATGTGGTAAATTTAGCTGAAACCCTCTATATAAAACTACAGAAAAAGGGTGTAGAAGTTATACTCGATGATAGAAAAGAGAGGGCAGGTGTAAAATTTAACGATGCTGAACTTGTTGGTTATCCAATAAGGGTGAATATAGGGAAAAAGACTCTGGAAAATGGGGAAGTTGAGATAATTATACGTAAGACTGGTGAAAAAATATCCTGTAAAAAGGATGATGCTTTATCGAAAATACTCGAAATTAGGGAAAAGTTATATAATGAAGATTAATTGGTTTAGGGGAAATATCCCTAAACCATTTCTATATTTATTGTAATGTTTCAGGTTTTACACCTATTACTACGGCTCCCCAATGTTTGGAATTAATGAATATCGGTAGAGAAAGGTCGTACAAAACTTCGCCAGTATCGCGGACGTAGGTTTGTATTAGAAAAGGTTTGGTATGTTTTGCTCTTCTTATCTCCACTTCGTTAGTGTTGTATATTCGCATATGTCTGCTATTTAGAAGGTCCACTTCATAGTTTCCTGTCATAGGTTTTGAGAATGCAGAATGATGTACAGGTAAGTAACCATTTATATCGAGAGCCAGAGAATATACAGCTCCAGTTTTTGCTTTGAAGTTGTCAAAAATTGTTTGTAATATTTCAAGATTTTTATGGTACTTTGTTTCATATTTTTGAGGTTTAGTGTTTGGTATTGGTTTGTAATTTCTGTCAAAAATATCAACATGTTGTGCAATTTCTTCCATTTTCATTTGTATTTCATCTCTGAAAGCTGCTGCATTTTCTATCAAAGTTTCAACTTTTGAGTTTCCAGTTTTGAATGATGCTACATTATCAAGAAGATTTTCAGTGAATTGCCTCAGATTTTCTGAAGCCTTTGCGGTTATAATCATATTTGAAGATACTTTATTGCTTAGCTGATTTATATTATTCATATTTTCGTTAATTTGTGAATTTGTTACAGATATCTCTTCAATGGCCGATGCTATTCTTAGGAGATTTGAACTGTTCATTTCCAGATCGTTCACCATTAGTTCAAACTGATTTGTTGCATCTGTGACAACTTCCTGAATATTTGAAGTGTATTGATTGATATCTTCAGCCCCTTTATCAGTTTTAATAACTAATGATGTCATGTTATTTATATTTTTATTTATATCTGATGTGGCATTTTTTACTCTTTCTGCAAGTTTTCTTACCTCATCTGCTACTACAGCAAAACCTCTTCCATGTTCTCCAGCCCTTGCAGCCTCTATTGCAGCATTTAGGGCCAAAAGATTTGTCTGATCTGAGATGTCATTAATAAGTGATGCGATCTGTTTTATGTTTTTAGAATTATTGTTGAGTTCTGAAACAGTATTTTTGAAACGTTCTATCTCTGATTTTACAATCCCTATTTCCCTTGTAATGTTTGCCATGTTTTCATAACTGAATTTCACTGATTCAAGATTTTCTGTTGTAGATTTTGTGATCTCTGTTGTACTTGATGATATGTCGCTCATTGCGGAGGTCGATTCGCTACTTGAAGCAAATATTATATTAGCGAGCTCACCCTGTTTTGATGCATCTTTTGTAGAATCTGATACATATTTTGATGTCTTTGCTGTTTCTGCTGCTATATTTAAACCCAGTTTCCTTATCTCATCTATCATTGTAGCTAAGC
>JAIWOA010000027.1 GCA_020217115.1 Calditerrivibrio sp.
TTTTCTGGAATCTGTTAAAACTTGCAACGAGGGAGGATATCTCATCTATGGAATCAGATTTTATTAAACGTGTAAGATCTTTAGATCCTATATTTATGTTATCCATCCCACTTATTATATTTTTTATAGGTTTTACAATCAAATTTATCAGAAAAAAGATAGTAAATATTGAAGAGAACAGAGTTAATAGTATAAATAAAACAATAATTGTACCATTCTCTGACTTAAATAATGTGTATAATAGTCCAGAAAGAGGTATAACTGTGACAAAAAGTATATTTCCAACGATCTTTTTGGTAAGTGTATTGAAAATATTCCCCTCAAGCCATTTATAAATATTCATAAACATATAATCCTCCAGTATTATATTTCATACAGATATATTTTTATTATCTTATTGTCAATGATTTTGGTAATACCTATCTTGCATAAAAATTATATTTTTACATTAAGTCAAAACTATTGACTTTAATTAAATATAGTATAAATAGTTTTGTGGAGGAATGAATGAAAGCTATATATCCGGGGACGTTTGATCCTTTGACTAATGGACATGTTGACATAATTGAACGTGGATCAAAGATGTTTAGTAGCCTTTTAGTGGCAATAGCAGAGAATAAAAGGAAAAAACCTCTTTTTTCCATAGCGGAGAGGGTTGAAATGGCAAGAGAGTCATTGGTTCATATTCCAAATGTTAGGGTAGAACCCTTTTCAAATCTTATGATACATTTTATGAAAGAAAATGGTATAAATATTGTTTTACGCGGGCTTAGGGCTGTTTCTGATTTTGAATTTGAATTACAGCTCGCTTTAATGAACAGGAAAATGTATGCTGATTGTGAAACTGTATTTTTGATGCCAAGTAGTAAATATATTTTTTTGAGTTCAAGTATGGTAAGAGAAATTGCTAGCCTTGGGGGAGACGTTTCATGTTTTGTTCCCTCTCCTGTATTTAAGAGGATTTTAGAAAAATGTAAAGAAGACTGTTATGACAATCAGAAGTAATCTGGAAGTTTTAGAAAAAGAATACCTTCATCCTAAGGCAAAAAAGTCTTCTGAGAGTTTAGGTCGTAAAATTTTTGAAGATAAATGTGAAATTAGGACAGATTTTCAGAGGGATAGGGATAGAATAATACATTGTAAATCATTTAGAAGGCTTAAACATAAAACACAGGTGTTCCTGTCACCATCAGGGGATCACTATCGCACTAGATTGACCCATACTCTGGAAGTTTCCCAGATAGCTCGCACTATTGCAAAAGGGCTCAGGCTAAATGAAGATCTTGTAGAGGCAATTTCCCTTGGACATGATCTAGGGCATACCCCTTTCGGGCATGCAGGAGAAAAGGTGTTAAGTGAGATAATGGGAAAAGATTTCAGACATTATGAACACTCTGTAAAGGTTGTGGAGTCCATAGAGAGGGGTGGTAAAGGGTTAAATCTTACATTTGAGGTTATCGATGGTATAAAAAAACATTCTAAAGGGAAAGGTCCAATATTCGATAAGAGTAAGCTGGCTTCAACCCTTGAGGGGCAAATAGTTCGCCTGGCAGATATCATAGCCTACGTAAACCATGATCTCGATGATTCTTTGAGAGCTGGACTAATAGATTATAAAAAAATACCTGAAAGAACAATAAATAAAATAGGTAGCAGTCATTCAGAGAGAGTTAGCAGATTGGTTAAGAATGTAATTGAAAGTACTATAAATATGGATTATCAGTTTATTGCAATGAGTGATGAAATGCTTTCAGAAATAAATTTCTTGAGGGATTTTCTTTTTGAGAATGTATATGAAAAAGATATTATAAAAAATGAGTTTGACAAAGCATGTAATATGTTGTATGCAGTATACAAACATTTTGATTTTAATTTTAATATGGTACCAGATGAATATTTATTTATTAACAATGGAGACAAAGTTGCTGCTATTTGCGATTATATAGCTGGTATGACTGATCGTTATGCAATGGAGGTATTTTCAGAGATTTATATTCCTAAACGATGGTGGTAATATTTATTTGGAGGTTTAGTTATGTTTAAGATTTTGGCAATCGATGATAGCCCAACGATGCACAGGCTTTTTAAAATAATTTTTGGGGAAGATGAATATGAGCTAAAGCTTGCTGACACTGGCACTTTGGGTCTTGAACTTGTTAAGGAGTTTGAACCTGACATAATACTGCTCGATTTTGTTATGCCTAAAATGAATGGTTTCCAGTTTTGCAAAATACTCAGGGAAGAGATGGGAGTCGTTGATGTCCCTATTTTATTGATTACCAGTAAGGCTGAAGATGTAGGAGAAAAGTTTTCCGAACGATTTCCTAACGTTGAGTATATTGCCAAGCCATTTCAGCCTGAAGATCTAATAGATAAAATAAAGGAGATATTGAATACAACCATAGATGAACCGGATCCTTTTAGCGTAATAGCTTCCGATCTATCTGATGATCTTACTGAAAACAATTTAAAAATTGTTCAGGATAATGCTATTGATATAATAGTTAGCAAAGTTGAAAAATCTATTATCCCCTACGTCAGGAACTATATTGAAAAGTATCTTAGACTTGAGACAGCTTACATGATAAGTGATCAAAAGGGGGACAAACTTAGCATAGAAAAGATAATGGATATCATCAACGACGGTTCTGGAGAGATCGTAATTTTTAGTTCATCAAAGACTCATACTATATATTTTGATAATGGTGTGTTAGTTTATGCATGGAAAGATGATGGTAAGATAGATGACCTTTTTGAGCTTTATCAGGATGTTTTCAATGTATGTCTTCTGGAGGTAGAAAATTATTTAGAACTTTATGAACAGCTAAAAAGGATAAATTTCCCTGAGGAGATCATAAAACGAACTTTTATAAGCTATGTAATGGAAATTTTAAATTCAGCTTTTTCTATGGAAGGGGCTTTATATTATGTAAATAAAATAGATATTCCAGATGGTTATAGTAATAAAACCTGGATACATGTAGATAATTTGAAGAGACATTATACAAAATTTGTTGAAGAGCGTGCTGAGATCAATAAATTGATTTTTGATGATAACCTTGTTCCTATTGCAAGTAAAAAGGATGTCAACCTCCTTACAGATTTTGAGAGGAGATTATTGGGGATGTGTGATGGTAGCTATAACGTTGGGAAGATATTTTCATTTTTTGGTAATAATAAAATGTTTGTGAAAAATGTTCTTGGCGCTTTAATCATGTCAGGATATGTAAAAGTACAATAAACGATGGGGGATCTTATGGCAAAGATACTTGTTGCTGATGATAGTATAACTGAAAGGGAGTTTATTAGGAAGGTGTTATCCAATTCTGGATATGATGTTACTGTGGTTGAGAGTGGAGAAAAAGCAATTGAAAAGATCAAGGATGAGAAATTTAGCTGTATTTTATTGGATGTTGTGATGCCGGGGAAAAATGGATTTCAGATCTGTCGTGATATCAAAAAAGATGAGTTCAGTAAAGATATCCCTGTTATTTTGATCACTTCCAAGGGGCAGGAGAGTGATAAGTTTTGGGGGATGAAGCAGGGAGCAGATGAATATCTTGTAAAGCCAGTATCTGAAGATCAGATTTTAGAAGTAGTGAAGAGGTTTGTTAAGTGATAGAAGAATTACTCCTTAAGAAAGCTGCCGGTGAACCTATTTATGAAATAAAAAAGCCTTTTATGAGGTTTCTAAGGTTTATAGTCGGCGGGCAGGAATTTCTTGTAGATTTACCTCTGGTGATGGAAATATCTGAACCTAAAGATATATATCCTGTACCCGGAAGTAGCTATTTTATTTTAGGGTTAATGAATCTGCGCGGAAACATAATGACTATATATGATATAAGGATGATTTTTAATATAAATGCTGTATGGAAGTCTGAGCACAGCTCAATACTGGTACTCTCCTTTCACAATGAAAATATAGGGTTATCTGTTGACAATGTGTTGGATATTGTAAATATATATAAAGAAGAAGATATCTTTGAAGATGATGAGTTTATTTCTGGTTATGGTATAGTTCTTGGCAATAGGAAGTTAAGTATTCTGGATGTAGAGTTTATTATTAATAAAACATAAAATTTTTAGGAGTATTAATATGCAGGGTAGAGCGAGAAAAAGTATTATTACAAAATTTATCTTGTTTGTGTTGGTTATTGTTTTAATTTCATCCTTTGTTTCAGGTTACAATATTTATATTAGATCCAAGAATAAAGAGCTATCAATGATCTATGATGATTTGGCTACTCGAATCCTCACCTTTAAGGATTCTCTTGTAAAAACTAAAGATATACCTTTGAAGGATAAAATTAAATTTATAAGTGATGTCCCATACATAGCAGATGAATTGATAAGTGGGAAAGATATAAATACGGTTAACTACCTTAAAAAGATAATGGATGAGAGTCCAGAGATATCTGCCATTGCAATAGTAGATTCCAATTATAAGCCTTTTTCCATGGTTTCTAAAATAAAAGGTTCAATGCCTGATTTCGGAGAGTTTTTTATAGATATAGATACTTTGAAAAAGGGTAATAGTTATGTTGAACCATACCTGACAAAAGATTTTCCCTATTTTGTCTATTATAGCCCTATTTTTAAAGGTAACAAAGTAATCGGTGTTGCCGCTATGTTTATAAATGGACATGGTTTTATGTCACCACTGAATATTGTTTACACAAGACATAAGTATCATGAGCCTCAAGTTGTATGTGCATCCTGCCACGTTGGAAATAATAGTCTTGATGAAAGAGGATTTCCAGTCTTATTTGATAAGGATGGTGTACTGCTTTTATCTCCGATATTTGGAGATAAGTCTATTGTGGGTGAGGAAAAGCAGTTAAAAGAGGTTTACGACCAGATAAAGGATAAATTTAATCAAAGTGATAAATATGATGGGGAAATAGTTTACAAAGGTAAAACCTATATAGGATCATTTTCAAAATTTGAAGTGAATAGGTTAATCATGCTTGTTGGTATGCTCAAAAATAAAAATTACGTATTAAAAACAATTGAAGAAGGGCTATTATTATCAATAGGTTTTACTGTCATTCTGGTGTTGGTAATTATATTGGTAGGTTTCGTATATCTAAGGAATATGATGAGACCTGTAAAATCCCTTTCTGAAACTATGGTAAAAGTTATGGATGGTGAATATTCTGTTAGGGTTAATGTTACAAGTGATGACGAATTTGGGCAGCTTGGAGAGGGTTTTAATGAGATGTTGAATAGGCTCACAAAATTCCTTCAAACGCAGGAAGATATTGATAGGATGCAAAAACAGGTAATATCCCTTATGGACGTTGTTTCAAAGGCTGCTGATGGTGATCTGACTGTTGAGGCGGAGGTTACTGCAGATGAGCTTGGTTCTGTAGCTGATGCCTTTAACCTTATGACAGAAAATATGAGATCACTTATAAATGATATAAAAAATGCTGGTGGTTCTATTGTAGAAGCAACTGAAAAGCTATTATTATCTGCTGAGCAGACCAGTAAGGGGGCTCAGTTCCAGATAGAGGAATTAAAAGATGTTGACGATAAAATAGAGAGATTTAAGGAAATCAGTATTCAGCTCAATGAGGCTGCTAAGAAGACAGTTGATATTATTAAAGATGCATCAATCACTGCTTCTAAATCCCTTGAATTGTTGGACAACACTATTGATTCAATGTTTAATGTCAAAAGATATTCCCAGATGGCAAGTAAGAAAGTAAAATCTCTGGGTGAAAAATCCCTTGCAATAGGTGATATTACAAGTGTTATTACTGAAATCTCAAATCAGACAAATATGCTGGCATTAAATGCTACTATAGAGGCTGCAAGGGCAGGGGAATATGGCCATGGTTTTTCCGTTGTTGCTGATGAGATAAGAAAGCTTGCTGAGAGAAGTAATAAGGCAACGAAGGAGATCGCAGATCTGATAAAATCTATCCAAAATGAGACTGCCGAGACTGTCAAGTTGGTTGAAGAAAGTACTGTAAACATTGAATCAAGCTCTGGTATTATTGAAAGGACCGGAGATGCGATAAAAGATATTAACAATGTTTTGATATCATCTTCAGAAGCAGTTAAAAATATGGCTGATAGTGTAGAGATGCAAAGTGAAGAAGTAATTAGAGTTTCTCAGTCTATGAAAAAGATAAGGGAGATCTCAGAAAAAACAGTTGATGATGTTAAAAATACAAACAGGATAGTTGCAACATTATCTCAGTTGTCTGAAATGTTTAAGGAAGCTGTCGATAAATTTAGAGTGTAATTATAATGGCTAAGATTGATAAGAAGAGTTTGGTGGAGTTTTTCAGGGTGGAGTCTGAGGAGCATTTCGAAATTATTTTAGATTCCCTTCAGACTCTAAACTCGGATCATGAGAATTGGTCGTTAATTGATGAAATTTTTCGTAGTACCCATACCATAAAGGGTTCTGCTGCTATGGTTGATTTTGAAAATATATCAAAAGTAGCCCATAGGTTTGAAAATATTTTTGAAAAATTTAGAATTGGAGCAAAGAAAATCGACCAGAGGCTTGTAGGCAGGATAATTAATATCGTTGAAGATTTTGCTAATATAACAAAAAATTCCGACGATGATATACCTGAGGATGTTAAGTTAGAATTTTTTAGTAGAATTGATGAATTGGAGAATATTTCTGAAGAACCTATATCCGATAAAGTGGATGAGAATAGGAGTGGAGATGAACCTGTTGATAAAAATTTACATTATAGTAGGGAAGATATATTAAAAAAGGCTGATGAACATTTTGATAAGGTCTACAATACAGAAAGGCCTGAGCATTTTGTGCACATTAAACTTTTTCAAGTCAATAAGATTGTGGATATGCTTGGGGAGTTGATAGTTAGTAAAAATAGGGATGATGCAATGGTTAAGAGCCTTCTTATCAAATTCAGCGATCTTTCCTATGCAACTGAGAGGTTAGATAAAGTAATAAAAGATGTGGAGGACAGGTTTAGCTACTCTGATATGTTGGAATTAGGGGATGATATACCAAAACAGTCAGATGTCACTGATGATTTTTCCTTAGCTGAATTTGATAGGTATGATACTTTCAATATCTATTCAAGGCAATTATCTGAAATTGCCAATGACATAAAGCTTGCATATAAAAGCATTGAAGAACAGCTTGATAATTATGGTGATGAGGTATCTTCTGCTAATAGATTGATAGATAAGCTTAGGAAGGATATTACCTCTGTTAGAATGGTGCCTGTGGACAAGCTTTTTAGTACCGCTATTCGAGCAGCTAAAACTACTGCTGTTATTGAGGGTAAGGATGTTGAGGTTCGTTACTCTGGAGAGAAGCTATCCATAGATAATACTGTTTTTGATGCTTTGAAGGAGTCTTTTATACACCTTGTGAGAAATTCAGTTTCACATGGTATTGAAAAACCTGATGATAGATCCAGATTGAATAAAAAATCTGCCGGTTTGCTAATCTTAAGGGCACAAAGACAGGGTAGTCAAATTATATTTGAGATTGAGGATGATGGGGCAGGCATAGATCTGGAAAAAGTAAGACAAAAGGCTGTGGATAAAAATATTATTAATAGATACGAAGCAGATAATATGAGATCTGATAAATTGATTGAGCTACTGTTTATGCCAGGTTTTACTACTAAAGATTCTGTGGATGATGTTTCTGGTAGAGGTGTAGGTTTAGATGTGGTTAAAGAGTCTGTTGAAAAGGTTGGGGGGGAAGTTAAGATCTCTTCTGATTTAGGTAAAGGTACCAGAATAACTCTCACAATTCCAGTAAAAGAGGTTATAGGGGATTACCTTTTAATAGCTGAGAATGGTCAACTTTTTTCAATTCCTTTATTAAATATCTCTTCTATTTTTTATCTTGATAAAGATAAGCTTCAGAAAAGGTCTTCAGGTTATAAATATGATCTAAGGGGTGATATGCTTGACATATATGATCTTGGTGTAATATTAAAACAGGTAAATATTGGTGAGTTTGATGATACTAAATCCTGTATCGTTTTAAATGCCAGAAATAAAAGATATATTATATCTGTTGATAAGATATTAGATAGAACTACAACGGTTACCAAGTTACTCCCACAATCTTTGAAAAGTTTTACCTGTTATTCAGGTGCTACGTTGGGTATATATGGTAATATTGCTCTTATTTTAGATCCTTTAAATTTAGTTAAAAGCACCGAATCTTATTCAATGTCTGTGAATGTAAAAGATAAAGATGAATCTGTCGAGGCAATAAAATATCTTCCAAATAGTATTTTAATAGTTGATGACTCCCTGAGCGTTAGAAGATATTTGGGTAAATTACTTGATAATTATGGGTTTAACTATTTTGAGGCAAAAAATGGTTTAGATGGTCTTGCAATACTAAGGGAAAGAAAATTTGATCTTATTAT
The DNA here is from genome assembly GCA_020217115.1 of Calditerrivibrio sp. Lineage (GTDB taxonomy): Bacteria > Chrysiogenota > Deferribacteres > Deferribacterales > Calditerrivibrionaceae > Calditerrivibrio. Next base: position 8,394 of record JAIWOA010000027.1, read on the forward strand.
AACAGATCTGGAGATGCCTTTGATGAACGGTTACGAGCTTATAAATAGTATAAGGGGTGAGCTTTTCGATCATGAAACTCCTATATTTGTACTAACATCCAGGGGGACTGACAAACACAGAAACAAAGCCATTGAACTTGGTGCAGATGATTTTATTATGAAACCATTTGATGAAGATGAGATAATAGAAAAGATAAAGGAGGCTATTTCTGGAAGGTCTTGTATTTCAAAGCAGAGATAAATTTTATGCTGTTGATATAAAAAATGTGTTGTATGTAGATTTTTTGGATAATGTCGTTGATAAAGTAAATAAGATAAAGCTTGTTGATTTTGGTTTTTTGTATTATAAATCAGCTAAAGGTAAACCTTCTGAAGTAGTTTTCCTGAGTTTTGATGGAAATGTATTGGGAATAATTGTTGATAAAATTGTGATTGTGAAAAAAATAGATAAAATTTCTGCTTACAATAATGAAAAAAATATGTTAGAATATATATCAGGTAGCTTTAAACTTTCTGGGTTTGAAGATTGTTATCTTATAGATATAAAAAAATTATTTGAGGTAGCCTATGAAAAATAGGGTATTGCTTGTTGACGACAGTATTACGATTCACAGGGTTATTGATCTTTCCCTTGATGGTGATATCTATGAAGTGGGAAAAGTATTTACATATGAGGAAGCTATCCCAAGGATTAAGTCTTTTAATCCTGAGGTTATTCTTTTAGATAACAAACTTGAAGGTGTAAATGTAAAGCAGTTTGTAGATGAAATTAGATCCCTTACTTCCGCTAAGATTATTCTTCTTGTTGGAGCTTTTGATAATTTTGATGAAGCTAAGTTATCTGAATTCAAAAGTGACGGCTTTTTGGTAAAGCCTTTCAATTCACAGTCCCTTGAAGAAAAGCTTGTTAAATTGCTCCCATTAAAAGAGATTGATGATATTGTTGTAGATGTTCCTGAAAAGGATGCTGCAGTGGAAGAATTGATGTCTAAAATTCAGGAGGATGTAGATTTTGATAATAAAGTTTACACAAATTCCAATACAGCATTTGAAAGTGCAGATGTTTCGATAGATTTGGACAGCTCTTCGTCAGTAAAGCAGGATATTCCTGATATAGAAAAATTGGATATTGCTAAAGATTCAAAAATTGATGAAATTGATCTTGGGGATATTTTTGATGGTTTTGAAGAGATAGATTCTAATCTCGTTGCGGATAATAAAGATGATGAAGAGGTTGAGTCTGCTAAAGAACTCTTTGAAGATTTAGAAAAGGATATTGATGATGTAAAATTTGACAAGTCAGATGTTTTAGCCGATATGGTTGATGAATCCAGCGATATTGCTAAAGAAGATGATATCTCTGTTGATATGGTAAGTTCAGAGATACTTGAGGAAGATATTGAAGAAGATAAAAATAAAGATATTGATATTGAGATAGATACAAAGATAGAGCTGCCAGCTGATATTGAGCTTAAAAATAGTGATTTGATATCTGAAAAGTTGGAAAGTTTTGACGATAGTATCTCAGAAAAAACAGATATCTCTGCTTCTGATGACAGTAGCGGCAATCTTATTTCGAACTATGATACATCTAATCTGGAGCAGGTTGTAAAATCTTCAATTAAGTCAGCATTGAAGGATATTGAGATCTCTAAGGATATTGTTAAGAATGTGGTTGCTGATATCATAGATGAAGATATGATAAGGGGGGTTATAAAAGAGTCCCTCGGTAAGCATCTTGAAAAAGTTATCTGGGAAGTTGTGCCTGAATTGGCAGAAAAGCTTATAATAGCTGAAATAGAAAAGATAAAATCTTTAAATAGGTGATTATGGTAGACAGTAAAAATGTCAAAATAAGTTACAATTCAGCTGGGGTCAGTATCGATGAGGGTAATTTATTTGTAGATAAGATAAAGTCTTTAGTAGCAATGACTATGGATGAGAATGTTCCAGAGAATATAGGTGGATTTGCTGGACTGTATAATATCTCCTCTTTTAAAAAGATGGAAGAGCCTATGCTTATCTCTTCAACTGATGGTGTTGGAACAAAATTAAAAATAGCCTTTATGATGGAGAAGTATGACACCGTTGGCATAGACTTAGTTGCTATGTGTGTTAATGACCTTATAGTTACAGGGGCAAAGCCATTGTTTTTTCTCGATTACATAGCAACAGGTAAATTGAGTTCAGACAAAATGGTTAAAGTCATAGAGGGGATTACAAATGGTTGTCTGCAATCATCTTCA